>DQAA01000285.1:261-3935 GCA_003523465.1 Pseudomonas sp. | reverse complement strand
CCCTCTGCTTGTAAGGCAGATGCTCTCCCGGCTGAGCTAATCACCCATCGTCTCGGTGTGGCGCGCATTCTACGGAGCACCCCAAGGTCTGTAAAGCACTTTTTGAAAAAAATTTTTCAGGCGTTCCAACGACTTAGCGGGCTTGGCCTGGAAGCGTCCGCCGGAGAATAATGCCCCCCTTATATAGAGAGGAGAGATCCGCCCCATGTGGTTCAAAAACCTGCTGAGCTACCGCCTGACCCAGGACATTCCGTTCGATGCCGAAGCACTGGAAGCCGCACTGGCCAGCAAGCCCGCCCGCCCGTGCGCCAGCCAGGAGTTGACCACCTACGGTTTCGTCGCGCCGTTCGGCAAAGGCGAGGACGCTCCCCTGGTGCACGTCAGCGGTGACTTCCTGCTGATCGCCGCGCGCAAGGAAGAACGCATCCTGCCAGGCAGCGTCGTGCGCGACGCGGTCAAGGAGAAGGTCGAGGAGATCGAGGCCGAGCAGATGCGCAAGGTCTATAAAAAGGAGCGCGACCAGATCAAGGACGAGATCATCCAGGCCTTCCTGCCCCGCGCCTTCATTCGCCGGGCGATGATCTTCGCGGCCATCGCGCCGAAGCTCGGCCTGATCCTGGTCAACTCGGCCAGCGCCAAGCGTGCCGAAGACCTGCTCTCGACCCTGCGTGAAGTGATGGGCTCGCTGCCGGTGCGTCCGGTCACCGTGAAGATCGCGCCAAGCGCGACCATGACCGACTGGGTGAAAAACCAGCAGGCCGCGCCGGACTTCCATGTGCTGGACGAGTGCGAGCTGCGTGATACCCACGAAGACGGCGGCATCGTCCGCTGCAAGCGCCAGGACCTGACCAGCGAAGAAATCCAGATGCACCTGGGCACCGGCAAGCAGGTCACCCAGCTGGCCCTGGCCTGGCAGGACAAGCTGTCCTTCGTGCTGGACGACAAGACCATCATCAAGCGCCTGAAGTTCGAGGAGCTGCTGCAGGACCAGGCCGAGGAAGACGGTGGTGACGAAGCGCTGGGCCAGCTGGACGCCAGCTTCACCCTGATGATGCTGACCTTCAGCGAATTCCTGCCGGCGCTGTTCGAAGCGTTGGGTGGGGAGGAGATTCCGCAGGGGATCTAACGGCCTTGCGCCACTCCCGAGGACGCTGAACAACCCTGTGGGAGCTGGCTTGCCAGCGATTACGATGGTGAATTCACTACCGCTATCGCTGGCAAGCCAGCTCCCACAGGGTTCCCCACTGCTCGCACTATTGCTGTAAGCACAAGGGCCGCTAAGCGGCCCCTGTGGTATCAACTGCGTGTTTCTAATTTTTCAGCGTTTCTGGGTCAGTGCACGGCGTTCGAATTCGACGATGCGCTGGCGGTAATGCTCGATGGTCTGCGCGGTCATGACGCTGCGCTGGTCATCCTTCAACTCGCCATTCAGCTCGTGAGCCAGCTTGCGTGCGGCAGCCACCATCACGTCGAAGGCCTGCTTGGGATGACGCGGGCCCGGCAGGCCGAGGAAGAAGCTGACGGCACGGGTGCTGAAGTGGTCGATATCGTCGAGGTCGAAGACGCCCGGCTTGATGGCGTTGGCCATGGAGAACAGGACTTCGCCATTGCCGGCCATGCTTTCGTGGCGGTGGAAGATGTCCATTTCGCCGAAGCGCAGGCCGCTTTCGAGGATGTTCTGCAGCAGCGCCGGGCCCTTGAAGCCGCCTTCGTCACGGGAGATGACGCTGATCACCAGCACTTCTTCCACCGGTGGCAGCTCCTTGCCTTCAGCCGCGGTGCCGTAGCCGGTGGTCGTGGTGGTGCGGGTGTTTTCCGCCGGGAAGTCGTCTTCTTCATCGGCGAACAGGTCAGGCTCGCGCTCGCGCGGCTCGGCGCTGAGGTTGAGGTCGCCCTGCTGCGGTTCGCCGCGCTTGCCACGCTTACTGGCCTTGCCGGCTTTTGGCTCGCGGGCCGGAGCGCTCATCGACGGCAGGTCGTCTTCGTCGAGTTGCGGTTCCTGGTGGTTATCCAGGACGCGGGACGGGCCGAGGACTTCGGCGTTGTTTTCTTCGTCAGGAAGATTGGAGAAGCTGCGGTCCAGACGGAATTTCAACTTGCCCTTGCCGCCGCGCATGCGGCGCCAGCCGTCGAAGAGAATACCGGCGATAACTATGATGCCGATGACGATCAGCCATTCGCGCAGACCGATTTCCATGTAATCCCGTGCCTCTGTAAAAAATGCTGAAAAATAAAAGGGTTAAAACCCTTTAAAACGTGGCGCCAACTCTATGTTCTGACTGACGTTTTACCCACGTACGAAAAATTGACATTAAGCTAGCACGACCAAAGATAACTTTACACCGTCTATCTCCACTGACCGGCCCATTTGCTCCACGATCGTGCATCATGTCCCGTTTCAGGCGTCGACCATGGCCATCGCCTCCTCCACATCCACCGCTACCAGCCGCGAGCAGCCTGGCTCGTGCATGGTCACCCCCATCAATTGATCGGCCATTTCCATGGCGATCTTGTTGTGGGTGATATAGATGAACTGGACGGTCTGACTCATCTCTTTCACCAGCCGCGCATATCGGCCGACGTTGGCATCGTCCAGCGGTGCATCGACTTCATCGAGCATGCAGAACGGTGCCGGGTTCAATTTGAAAATGGCAAATACCAGGGCCAGGGCGGTCAGCGCTTTTTCACCGCCGGAGAGCAAATGAATGGTGCTGTTCTTCTTTCCTGGCGGGCGCGCCATGATCGTCACCCCTGTATCGAGTAAATCTTCGCCCGTCAGTTCCAAGTAAGCGCTGCCGCCGCCGAAAACTTTCGGGAAAAGTGCCTGCAATCCGGCATTTATCTGATCGAAGGTATCCTTGAAGCGGTTGCGGGTTTCCTTGTCGATCTTGCGAATGACGTTTTCCAGGGTATCCAGGGCTTCCACCAGGTCGGCGTCCTGGGCATCGAGATAGCGTTTGCGCTCGGACTGCTGCTGGTATTCCTCGATGGCCGCGAGGTTGATCGCGCCGAGGCGCTGGATGCGGGCGTCGAGGCGCTCCAGCTCGGCCTCGGCCTCTTGCTCGTTGGCCTCGGGCGTGAGGGTGGCGATGACGCCGTCGAGGTCGTAGCCGTCGGCGTGCAGTTGCTCGTGCAAGGTCTTGCGCCGCACGCTGAGCCCCTGCCATTCCATGCGGTGCTGTTCGAGCTGGCCACGCAGCAACTGGGATTGCTGCTCGGCCTGGCTGCGGCGTTTCTCGGCGTCGCGCNNGTCTTCCATATGCAGGCGCGCCAGACGCATTTCCTCGTCGACGCTCATGCGTTTTTCCAGCAGCTCCTCCAGCTTCAGGCGCAGCTCTTCCAGCGGGGCCTCGCCCTCCTCCAGGTTGAGGCTGAGCTGTTCGCGTTTTTCGGTGAGGCGTTCGGATTGCAGCTCCAGACGCTCCAGCGCCTGGCGCGTGGAATCGTGCTGGGCGCGCAGGGAGCCGAGGCGCACGGCGAGCTGGTGGGCGTGATCCTTGTGCTGGCGGGCTTCCTGGCGGACGCGGTCGAGGTGCTCACGCAGGCCGTCGCGCTGGGCCAGGAGGAGTTCCCGTTGTTCGGTGTCCTGGGCCATCAGTTCGAGGGACTCTTGCAGGACCAGGCGCGATTCGCCCAGTTGCTCCTGCTCGATGCCGCGCTGCTCGGCAGCTTCG
>DQAA01000285.1:0-248 GCA_003523465.1 Pseudomonas sp. | reverse complement strand
CGGAGAGCTTCGCTTTCAGCTCGCCTTGCTGGCGGGCTTCTTCCTGGGCGCGGCGACGCAGTTGCTCGCGGCTGTCTTCCAGGTGGCGCTGTTGCTCGCGGTGATTGGCCAGCTTTTCGTCGAGCTGGGCCAGGTTGGCTTCCTGTTCTTCGCGCTCAAGCCCCAGGCGTTCCAGCTCCTGGCCGCGAGCGAGCACGCCGCCCTGGGCATCACTGGCCCGGCTGACCCGCAGGAAATGCCGGCCGACC
>DQAA01000396.1 GCA_003523465.1 Pseudomonas sp. | reverse complement strand
AGCTCGTCGCGGCCGAGCAGGCGCACGAAGGTGTCCTGGCTCAGGTCTTCGGCGCGTTCGGCGCTGGCGAGATTGCGGCGCAGCCAGGCGAGCAGCCAGCTGCGGTGGTCGCGGTACAGTGCGCCAACCAGCTCGCTGTGAGGGCTAGGTACGGACGACAAGGCGTTCCCCGGAAAAAGAAAGTGTTAACTAACGAGAATTATTCGCGATTGTGTCAGAGCACGTGGCACTGTGCAATTAACACTCATCGGATTGCTCGCAGGTTTTTCCAGGAAGGGTATTACAAGCCGTGACTCTGTTGCCGCTTGCGTCGCCAGCCTTGCAGGCGTTGTTCGAGCTGTCGGGGGCTGTCCTGCAACTGGCGGCGGGCCTGGCTGAACAGGATCAGGGCGAGTTCGGCAGTCACCTGGGCATCGGCGCTGGCGTTGTGGCGCTCCTCGACGTGCAGCCCGAAATGCGCGACCCAGTCGTCGAGCCCGGCGTCGCGCATGACCACGTCGGGGTTGAGCAGCGGGGCCAGTTCTGCAACGTCCATGAACGGGTGCTGGAGCTTGTAGCCGAGGCTGTCCTTGAGCGCGCGGCTGAGCATGCGCTGGTCGAAACCGGCGTGGAAGGCCAGCAGCGGGCTGTCGCCGATGAAGTCCATCAGGTCGAGCAGCGCTTCCACCGGGTCGCAGCCGGCGGCGATGGCGCTGGGGGCGAGGCCGTGGATAAGGACGCTGGGTGCGAGCTTGTGGTCATGGCGGTGCAGGGTGCGTTCGAACTGCTGGCTGAAGTCGATGGCGCCGTCCTCGATCACTACCNNCACTACCGCGCCGATGGACAGCACCTGGTCGCGGTTGACGTTGAGACCGCTGGTTTCCAGGTCCAGCACCACCCAGCGCTGCTGGCGCAGGGTCAGGTCCCCCCACACCGGGGCGGGGGCCAGTTGCGCCAGGCGTTGGCGCTGTTCGTCTTCGAGGGTGGGTTGGCTGGGGCGCAGCCAGGCAAACAGGCTCATGACGGATGGCTCATAGCTGGTAACGCAGGGCCAGGCTGCTCTGCAGGCGCTGGGCCTGCCGCAGGGACTCACGCAGGATGCGCCGGTCGAGATCGTTGAGATCGTCCGGATCGACGCGGTTGGAGTAGGGCAGGTTCTGCCGCCTCTGGATCTGGTGCTGCTGCATGCGGGTCTGCTGGATGAAGTGGTAGGCCTCCTCGAAGGCGCCGCCGTCCAGGGCATCGATCACTTCCTTCTCCACCAGCTGGCGCAGGCGCTCCAGGGTGTTGTTGGCGCTGATGCCATTGGCCAGGGCCAGCAACCGTGCGCCGTCGACGAAGGGCGTCAGGCCCTGGACCTTGAGGTCGAGGGTGGCGGCCTTGTCGTTGCCGCTGCGGGTCAGGACGAACTCGCGGAAGCGTCCCACCGGTGGTTTCTGGCGCAGCGCGTTGCCCGCCATCATGCGCTGGAACAGCCGGTTGTCGGCGACCTGGTCGAGGATGCCCTGGCGCAGTTGCTCGCAGCCGCGGTCATCGCCCCAGACCACCCGCAGGTCGAAATAGATGCTCGAAGCCAGCAGGTTTTCCGGGGTCGCTTCGCGGATAAAAGCCGAGAACCGGCGCGCCCACTCGGCACGGGACAGGCACAGCTCGGGGTTGCCGGCCATGATGTTGCCCTTGCACAGGCTGAAGTCGCACTGCGCCAGGCCCTGGTTGATGTGCTGCGCCAGGGGCAGCAGGCGACCGCGGATCTCGGCGGCTTCCACGGCGTCCCTGGCTTCGAAGAGGATGCCGTTGTCCTGGTCGGTGTGCAGGGTCTGCTCGCGGCGCCCTTCGCTGCCGAAGCACAGCCAGGTGAAGGGCACGCCCGGGTCGCCCTTTTCTTCCATGGCCAGCTCGATCACCCGGCAGACGGTGTGATCGTTGAGCAGGGTGATGATGTGGGTGATCTGGGTCGACGAGGCGCCGTGGGCGAGCATGCGGTCCACCAGTTGGCCGATTTCGCCACGAATCGACACCAGGTTGTCCAGGCGCGGTGCGCTGCGGATGGTCCGGGCGAGGTGGACCAGGTCGACCCGCTGCAGGGAAAACAGGTCACGCTCCGAGACCACGCCGCACAGGCGTCGGTCTTCCACCAGGCAGACGTGGGCGATGTGCCGCTCGGTCATGGCGATGGCGGCATCGAAGGCGCTGGCCTGGGGCGTGAGGTAGAAGGGCGAGGCGGTCATGTGGCCGGACACCGCCGAGTCGAAGTCGGTCTCGGCACGGGCCACCACCTGGCGCAGGTCGCGCAGGGTGAAGATGCCCACCGGGAAACGCTGCTCGTCGATGATGACAATGCTGCCGACCTGGGTCTCGTCCATCATCCGCACCGCTTCGCGCAGGCTGGTCTGCGGGGTGCAGACCACCGGATGACGCATCGCCAGCTCACCAAGGCGGGTATTGAGCGAATACTGGTTGCCGAGGGTTTCCACGGCGCGGCGCTGGACCTGCTGGTTGACCTGGTCAAGCAGGCTGCTCACCCCACGCAGGGAAAAATCCCGAAACACATCGGACAGGGCGAACAGGCGGATGAACGCGGCCTTGTTCAGTTGCAGGCAGAAGGTGTCTTCGCCGGCGATATGTTCAGTGCGGGTGGCCCGTTCGCCGAGCAGGGCGGCCAGGGGGAAGCACTCGCCACGGGTGATCTCGAAGGTGGTTTCCGTACCGCCTCCGACCACATGGGTGCGCTCGCCGACCACCCGGCCCTGCTTGACGATGAAGAAGTGTTCCACCGGACCGTCGGCGGGTTTGACGATGCTCTCGCCGGCGGCATAGAAGCGCAGCTGGCATTGTTCCACCAGGTACGCCAGGTGGGCGTTCTCCATCTGGTTGAACGGCGGGAAACGTTGCAGGAACTGCATGGTCCCTTGGATGTTCTGCATTACCGCGGTTTTACCGGCCTGGTCGAACGCGTCCATTTTGCTCATCAGCGGCACCGTCTGGGGTCTCGTGTTGCGAAACCGATTGTTGTTATTACCGCCATGGTCGGTCGCCGACACACCGGGTGCCCATTGGACGTAAGTCTAGGGCGCCGACGAAATGCAGGTTGCAAGCGCTTTGATTGCGGTCTGAACTTGATTGGTGAGCCTTTGCGTGCTCAAGAATGACGAGATGCCCATGCCTGACCACGACGATTTATTGAGCGATGCCGAGCGCGAGGCCCTTGCGGAACTGACCGCGCCTCCTGCGCGGCCGCAGAAAGTGCTGATCGTCGACGACGATGAGGATGCCAGCGAGCTGCTGGCCCAGTACCTGGATGCCGAGGGTATCGAATGCGTGGCGCTGACCAATGCCCGCCAAGCCTTGCAGACGATCCTGCGGGACCGGCGTATCGGACTGTTGATCACGGATTTGCGGATGGGACCTTTCGATGGCCTGGAGCTGATTGGCAAGGTGCGCGAATCGGAGCGGGCGGAGTTGCCGATCATCATCATCTCCGGCGATGCCGGGGTGCAGGATGCGATCACGGCGATGCACCTGAGTGTGGTGGACTTCCTGTTGAAGCCGATCGAGGTGGGGAAATTGATGGAGTTGGTGCGGCGGGAGCTGGGGATCGGTTGATAGACGTGTGTTGCGGTAGAGGGCCTCATCGCCGGCAACGCCGGCTCCCACAATGATCGCGT
>DQAA01000299.1 GCA_003523465.1 Pseudomonas sp. | reverse complement strand
CGGCGAGTACGGCGGCGCGGCGACCTACGTGGCGGAACACGCGCCACCCGGCAAGCGCGGCTTCTTCACCTCGTGGATCCAAACCACCGCGACCCTCGGCCTGTTCCTCTCGCTGCTGGTGATCCTCGCCTGCCGCACCGCCCTGGGCACCGAGGCGTTCGAAGCGTGGGGCTGGCGGATTCCGTTCCTGCTGTCGATCCTGCTGCTGGCGGTGTCGGTGTATATCCGCCTGCAACTGCACGAGTCGCCGGTGTTCAACCAGATGAAGGCCGAAGGCAAGGCGTCGAAGGCGCCGCTGACCGAATCCTTCGCGCGCTGGGACAACCTCAAGGTGGTGATCATGTCGCTGCTCGGCGGCACCGCCGGCCAGGCGGTGGTCTGGTACACCGGGCAGTTCTATGCGCTGTTCTTCCTCCTGCAGACCCTGAAGATCGATCCGCAGACCGCCAACCTGCTGATTGCCGGTTCCCTGCTGATCGGCACGCCGTTCTTCGTCATCTTCGGCAGCCTGTCGGACCGCATCGGGCGCAAGAAAATCATCATGGCCGGCTGCATCCTCGCCGCGCTGACCTACTTCCCGATCTTCAAGGGCCTCACCGAGTTCGGTAACCCGGACATCTACACCGCCCAGCAACAGAACCCGGTGACGGTGATCGCCGACCCGGCGCAGTGCTCGTTCCAGTTCGACCCGGTGGGCAAGGCGCGCTTTACCAGTTCCTGCGACGTGGCCAAGAGCCTGCTGGCGAAGCGGGCGATTCCCTATGTAAACGAGGCGGGCGAGCCGGGTGCGGTGGCGCAGATCCGCATCGGCAACAAGATGATGCCGAGCTTCGAGGGCAGCAGCCTGCCAGCGGCGGAGTTCAAGACCGCCAACGATGGGTTTACCGCGTCCCTGGGTGCGGCCCTGAAGGAAGCCGGCTACCCGGAAAAGGCCGACCCGGCCAAGACCAACTACCCGATGGTGCTGCTGCTCCTGACCATCCTGGTGATCTACGTGACCATGGTCTACGGCCCGATCGCCGCCTGGCTGGTGGAGCTGTTCCCGGCGCGGATCCGCTACACCTCGATGTCCCTGCCGTACCACATCGGCAACGGCTGGTTCGGCGGCTTCCTGCCGACGGTAGCCTTCGCCATGGTCGCGGCGACCGGGGACATCTACTACGGGCTCTGGTACCCGATCGTGGTGGCGCTGATGACGGCGGTGCTGGGGATCTTCTTCATGCCTGAAACCAAGGACCGGGATATCCGCCATACCTGAAGACTGCACTCGGACCCTGTGGGAGCGGGTTCACCCGCGATTGCGGTAGTGAATTCACCATAGCAATCGCGGGTAAACCCGCTCCCACAGGGATTAGCGGCGGTCTTCAGGCCAGGTGGTAAGGACCTCGAAGCCATCACTGGTCACCACCACCATATGCTCCCACTGCGCCGACAGTGAATTGTCCCGGGTGACCACCGTCCACTGGTCCGCCAGGGTCTGGGTCTGGCGCTTGCCGTAGTTGAGCATCGGCTCGATGGTGAAGATCATCCCTTCCTTCAGCCGCATGCCGAAGCCGCGCTGGCCGAAGTGGAGGATCTGCGGATCACCGTGGTAGACCCGGCCGATACCGTGGCCGCAGTACTCGCGTACCACGCTGAAGCCGGCGCCTTCACCCACGGACTGGATAGCGTGGCCGATATCGCCAAGGGTCGCGCCGGGGCGCACCGCGCGGATACCCGCCCACATGGCGTCGAACGTGACGTCCACCAGGCGCCTGGCCTCGGCACTGACCTTGCCGACGCAGTACATGCGGCTGGTATCGCCGTACCAGCCATCCTTGATCACGGCAGTGTCGATATTGACGATGTCGCCTTCGCTCAGCACCCGCGACGAGGGAATGCCGTGGCACACCACTTCGTTGACCGAAATGCAGATGGTCTTTGGGAACCCGTGGTAACCGACGTTGGCCGGAATGGCCTTCTGCACGTTGACGATGTAGTCGTGGCAGATACGGTCCAGCTCATCGGTGCTGACGCCGGGCTGGACGTAGGGCGTGATCATCTCCAGCACGTCGGCCGCCAGTTCGGCAGCGATGCGCGCCTGGGCGATCTGTTCAGGGGTATGCAGGGTGATGTTTCTCAATGCTGGGCCTCCATGGCGCGAGTGACCGGCGCGCCGTCGAGGGCGCAGACGCGCTTGATATCGAGGCCGCCCTGCTGTTCGGCCTGGATCAGCAAACGGCAGATTTCGTTGTGGTTCAGGTCGGGATGCAACTCGGCAAGCATGCCGATGCGCATCCAGTGTTCGGCCTGGGCGTTGATGGAACGGCTGAGGGCATTGCTGGCGACGCGAAGACTCTCATGCATGTTTTCCGAAATCTTTACGATCCCCATGGAAAATTCCTATATGAAACGCAGACGATTCGTATATTAACCGAAAATTTGCGCTGGGTAACATTTCCCGCTTGCGCCGCTGTACGGCGTCTCGCTGGAAAAGCACAGTTTCAGGCTTACGCTCTATCGATAGCGCCACTTCAACAGTGCTCTGCCGCAAACCAGCCCAAGGATGTCCTCGTGCCATCGATCTACCAGCTCAAACCCCGCTTCCAGGCGCTGCTGCGCCCTGGCGTCACCC
>DQAA01000297.1 GCA_003523465.1 Pseudomonas sp. | reverse complement strand
GCCCGGCCCGCGGCCTTTTTGAGTGTTGATCCGTGAGTGATTTGAGTCATATCCGCAATTTCTCCATCATCGCCCACATTGACCACGGCAAGTCGACGCTGGCTGACCGGTTCATCCAGATGTGCGGCGGCCTGAGCGACCGTGAGATGGAAGCGCAGGTCCTCGACTCCATGGATCTGGAGCGCGAGCGCGGGATCACCATNNNAAACCTACCAGCTGAACTTCATCGATACCCCTGGCCACGTCGACTTCACCTATGAAGTCAGCCGCTCGCTGGCCGCCTGCGAAGGCGCGCTGCTGGTCGTGGACGCCGGCCAGGGCGTGGAAGCGCAGTCGGTCGCCAACTGCTACACCGCCATCGAGCAGGGCCTGGAAGTCATGCCGGTCCTGAACAAGATGGACCTGCCCCAGGCCGACCCGGACCGCGTGAAGGACGAGATCGAGAAGATCATCGGCATCGACGCCACCGACGCCGTGGCCTGCTCGGCCAAGAGCGGCATGGGCGTCGACGAGGTGCTGGAGCGCCTGGTGCAGACCATCCCGGCCCCGGAAGGCGATATCGACGCGCCGTTGCAGGCCCTGATCATCGACTCCTGGTTCGACAACTACCTGGGCGTCGTCTCCCTGGTCCGCGTGCGCCACGGCCGCGTGAAGAAGGGCGACAAGATCCTGGTCAAGTCCACCGGCAAGGTGCACCTGGTCGACAGCGTCGGCGTCTTCACCCCGAAACACACCGCCACCGCCGACCTCAAGGCCGGTGAAGTGGGCTTCATCATCGCCAGCATCAAGGAAATCCTCGGTGCCCCGGTCGGTGACACCCTGACCCTGTCCTCGACGCCTGAAGTCGAGGTGCTGCCGGGCTTCAAGAAGATCCAGCCTCAGGTCTATGCCGGCCTGTTCCCCGTCAGTTCCGAGGATTTCGAAGATTTTCGCGATGCCTTGCAGAAACTGACCCTGAACGACTCCTCGCTGCAGTACACCCCGGAAAGCTCCGACGCCCTGGGCTTCGGCTTCCGTTGCGGCTTCCTCGGCATGCTGCACATGGAGATCATCCAGGAGCGCCTGGAGCGCGAATACGACCTGGACCTGATCACCACCGCGCCGAGCGTAATTTTCGAGGTCAAGCTCAAGACCGGCGAAACCATCTACGTCGACAACCCGTCGAAACTGCCGGACGTGTCCTCGGTCGAAGACTTCCGCGAGCCGATCGTCGCCGCGACCATCCTCGTCCCGCAGGAGCACCTGGGCAACGTCATCACCCTGTGCATCGAGAAGCGTGGCGTGCAGCGCGACATGCAGTTCCTCGGCACCCAGGTGCAGGTGCGCTACGACCTGCCGATGAACGAAGTGGTCCTGGACTTCTTCGACCGTCTCAAATCCACCAGCCGTGGCTATGCTTCGCTGGATTACCATTTCGACCGTTATCAGTCGGCCAACCTGGTCAAGCTCGATGTACTGATCAACGGCGACAAGGTCGATGCCCTGGCATTGATCGTGCACCGTGACAACGCGCACTACAAAGGTCGCGCGTTGACCGAGAAGATGAAGGAACTGATCCCGCGGCAGATGTTCGACGTAGCGATCCAGGCAGCCATCGGCGGCCAGATCGTTGCCCGGACCACGGTCAAGGCACTCAGAAAGAACGTACTGGCCAAGTGCTACGGCGGCGACGTGAGCCGTAAGCGCAAGCTGTTGGAGAAACAGAAGGCTGGTAAGAAACGCATGAAACAGGTCGGCAACGTGGAAATTCCACAAGAAGCCTTCCTCGCCGTGCTCCGGTTGGATAGCTAGGTCCTATGTCACTAAATTTCCCGCTGTTGCTCGTCATCGCAGTCGCTGTCTGTGGGCTGCTGGCGCTGATCGATCTGCTGTTCCTGGCTCCGCGTCGGCGGACTGCCATCGCCAACTACCAGGGCAGCGTCAGCCAGCCCGAGATGGCGGTGGTCGAGCAGTTGAACAAGGAGCCGTTGCTGGTCGAGTACGGCAAGTCGTTCTTCCCGGTGCTGTTCATCGTGCTGGTGCTGCGTTCGTTCCTGGTCGAGCCGTTCCAGATTCCTTCGGGATCGATGAAGCCGACCCTGGAAGTGGGCGATTTCATCCTGGTGAACAAGTTCTCCTATGGCATCCGCCTGCCGGTGATCGACAAGAAGGTCATCGAAGTCGGTGACCCGCAACGCGGCGATGTGATGGTGTTCCGCTACCCGAGCGACCCGAACGTCAACTACATCAAGCGAGTGGTCGGCCTGCCGGGCGACTTGGTGCGCTACACCAGCGACAAGCGCCTGTACGTCAACGGCCAGCAGGTAGCCGAGCAACTGGTCGGCGCCGAGCCGGGCACCCTGGGCAGCGCCGAGCTGTACAACGAGAAACTGGGCGAGGCCGAGCACCAGATCCGCAAGGAGATGAGCCGTTACCGCATGCCGCCTGACCAGCAGTGGACGGTGCCCGCCGGGCACTACTTCATGATGGGCGACAACCGCGACAACTCCAACGACAGCCGCTACTGGGACGATCCGTCGATTCCCAAGGAGCTGCTGGGCATGGTTCCGGACCAGAACATCGTCGGCAAGGCCTTTGCCGTATGGATGAGCTGGCCCGAGCCGAAACTCAGCCACTTCCCGAGCCTGTCGCGGGTAGGGCTGATCAAGTAGCACCTTCACGGCGCTGTCCCCCCGGACGGCGCCGAATGCTTTTCTGGCATAGGCTGTAACGAGGGACCGGACGCGGTTCCCAGCCACCCAGGCCAGCAGCAATGAATCCAAAACGTTTTCAGGATCCGCATTTGAACAAGGCTTTGATTTCGACGGCCGCCGGCCGGACCGAACCGAGCGGCATCGGCGCATCGGCGTCGCCGCAGAACCACCACGAACCTCGTGTGGGGTCACTGTGAACCCTTCCCTGAGTCGGCTGGAGCGCAAGCTCGGCTACACCTTCAAGAACCAGGAGCTGATGCTGCTGGCCCTGACTCACCGCAGCTACGCCGGGCGCAACAACGAACGCCTGGAATTCCTCGGTGACGCCATCCTCAACTTCGTCGCCGGCGAAGCCCTCTTCGAACGCTTTCCCCAGGCCCGTGAAGGCCAGCTGTCGCGCCTGCGCGCGCGCCTGGTGAAAGGCGAGACCCTGGCCGTACTGGCCCGCGGTTTCGATCTCGGCGATTACCTGCGGCTGGGTTCGGGCGAACTGAAAAGCGGCGGCTTCCGTCGTGAATCGATCCTCGCCGACGCCCTCGAAGCGCTGATCGGCGCGATCTACCTGGATGCCGACATGCAGACCGCCCGCGAGCGCGTGCTGTCCTGGCTGGCGGGCGAATTCGACAGCCTGACCCTGGTGGATACCAACAAGGATCCGAAAACCCGCCTGCAGGAATTCCTGCAGTCCCGGGCCTGCGAACTGCCCCGCTATGAAGTGGTGGATATCCAGGGCGAGCCGCACTGCCGGACGTTCTTCGTCGAGTGCGAAGTGACCCTGTTGACCGAAAAAAGCCGGGGGCAGGGTGTCAGCCGGCGTATCGCCGAGCAGGTTGCTGCCGCTTCGGCACTGATCGCCCTGGGCGTGGAGAATGGCAATGACTGAACAGAACACTACCCGTTGCGGCTACGTCGCCATCGTCGGCCGTCCCAACGTGGGCAAGTCGACGCTGCTCAACCATATCCTCGGGCAAAAGCTGGCGATCACCTCGCGCAAGCCGCAGACCACCCGGCACAACATGCTCGGGATCAAGACCGAGGGTGATGTCCAGGCGATCTACGTCGATACCCCGGGCATGCACAAGAGCAACGAAAAGGCGCTCAACCGCTACATGAACAAGACCGCCTCGGCGGCGCTGAAAGACGTCGACGTGGTGATCTTCGTGGTCGACCGCACTCGCTGGACCGACGAGGACCAGTTGGTCCTGGAGCGCGTGCAGTACGTGCAGGGCCCGGTGATCCTGGCGATCAACAAGACCGACCGCATCGAAGAAAAAGCCGACCTGATCCCGCACCTGCAATGGCTGCAGGAGCAACTGCCGAACGCCGAGATCGTGCCGATTTCCGCGCAGCAGGGGCACAACCTCGAATCCCTGGAAGCGCTGATCGCCAAGCACCTGCCGGAAAACGAGCACTTCTTCCCGGAAGACCAGATCACCGACCGCAGCAGCCGCTTCCTTGCCGCCGAACTGGTCCGCGAGAAGATCATGCGCCAGCTTGGTGCAGAGCTGCCGTACCAGATCACCGTGGAAATCGAAGAGTTCAAGCAGCAGGGCCATGTCCTGCACATCCATGCGCTGATCCTGGTCGAGCGTGACGGGCAGAAGAAAATCATCATTGGCGACAAGGGCGAGCGCATCAAGCGCATTGGCTCCGAGGCGCGCAAGGATATGGAAGTGCTGTTCGACGCCAAGGTCATGCTCAACCTCTGGGTCAAGGTCAAGGGCGGCTGGTCCGACGACGAACGCGCCCTGCGTTCCCTGGGCTACGGCGACCTGTAACCCCTCGGGCCCGACACCGTCCGGTGTCGGGCCGACTTTCC
>DQAA01000492.1 GCA_003523465.1 Pseudomonas sp. | reverse complement strand
CTTCAGGGCCTCATCGCCGGCAACGCCGGCTTCCACAAGTATTGAGTGCACCGCTGAACCTTGTGGGAGCCGGCGTTGCCGGCGATGAGGCCATCAGCAGCGCTGAAGATCTACTGCTTCGGCGGCTCGGTCGCATCCACCCCGAACCACTTCTTCGACAGCTCGCTCAAGCGGCCATCATCCTTGACCCGCTGCAACGCATTGTCCAGCGCGCTCTGGAATGCAGGATTACCCTTCTGGAACGGAATCGCCAGCTTCAGCACCGGGCCCACCGTAGCCCCCTCGGTCACCGGCAGATTGCTTTCCTTGATCGCATAGGGAATCAACAACCGGTCACTGACCGCGCCGTCGATCTGGTCATCGGCCACTTCCTTGATCGGCTGGATCGCATCCTTGTAGCTGCGCAGGTCCACCCCTTCCACATTCTGCGCCTGGGCGGCGAACGAGCTGCCTTGAACCACGCCAAGGCTATGGCCCTTGAACGCGTCGAGGTTGTTCAGGGGGCGCTTTTCTTCCTGTCGCACGATCAGTTGCGCAACGGTGTAGCCATAGGGATTGCTGAAGTCCAGGCGCTCTTTCAGTTCCGCAGTAGTGGCAATTTGATTAATGGCCACATCGTATTTGCCACTTTCCACACCGGGCAGAAGTTCGGCGGAGTCCACCACGATGAAGTCGGCGTTGACGTCGAGTTCCTTGGCGAGCAACTGCCCCAGTTCCACTTCGAATCCACTCAATTGCCCGGCGGTATCACGGAAGTTGAACGGCGGTGTATTGGCTTCGATGGCAATACGCAATTCGTTGCGGTCGGCGATCTCGTCGACGATATCCGCATGAGCCCATGGGCTGAGCAGGCTGGTGGCTAATAGTGCCCCGGTAATGAAACGCATCTGAGCCCCTTTTCATTGGCAATAAACACAGGATTGCCGCGGCTTCTGCTATGGCCCCGGTCAAGAGCCCTTGTGACCGCGTCATTCTCAGGATGTTTAACCCTAGTTGAAATATTTCCGCCGGAATCATGCAACTTTATGTTTTTGCCGACAAATAAAAAGGGAGACCTGATCAGGGCCTCCCTCTTTCAACAGCAGCAGGAAATCAGAACAGAACGCGAGAGCGAATGGTGCCCTTGACCTGTTGCAGTTTCTCTTGCGCCAGATCCGAATACTCGGCGTCGACGTCGATAACCACGTAACCCACTTTCTCGTTGGTCTGCAGGAACTGACCGGAGATGTTGATGCCGTTCTCGGCGAAGACCTTGTTGATCTCGCTGAGCACGCCCGGGATGTTTTCGTGGATGTGCAGCAGGCGGTGCTTGCCAGGGTGAGCCGGCAGGGCCACTTCAGGGAAGTTGACCGAGGACACCGAGGTACCGTTGTCGCTGTACTTGACCAGCTTCTCGGCCACTTCCAGACCGATGTTGGCCTGGGCTTCGGCGGTGGAGCCACCGATGTGCGGGGTCAGGATCACGTTGTCCAGGCCGCGCAGCGGGCTTTCGAACTCTTCGTCGTTGGAGCGCGGCTCGACCGGGAACACGTCGATGGCGGCGCCGATCAGGTGCTTGTCGCGAATCGCAGCGGCCAGGTGATCCAGCTCGACCACGGTACCGCGGGCGGCGTTGATCAGGATCGAGCCTTTCTTCATCGCGCGGATTTCTTTCTCGCCGATCATCCACTGGGTGGACGGCAGCTCAGGCACGTGCAGCGAGACGATGTCGGCCAGGCCGAGCAGTTCGTTCAGGCTGGTGACCTGGGTCGCGTTGCCCAGCGGCAGCTTGGTCAGCGGGTCGAAGAAGAACACCTGCATGCCCAGGCTCTCGGCCAGGACCGACAGCTGGGTGCCGATCGAGCCGTAGCCGACGATGCCCAGTTTCTTGCCACGGATCTCGAAGGAGTTGGCCGCGCTCTTGATCCAGCCGCCACGGTGGCAGGATGCATTTTTCTCGGGAATGCCGCGCAGCAGCAGGATGGCCTCGGCCAGTACCAGCTCGGCAACGGAGCGGGTGTTGGAGTACGGCGCGTTGAACACGGCGATACCGCGCTCGCGGGCTGCAGCCAGGTCGACCTGGTTGGTGCCGATGCAGAAACAGCCGACAGCCACCAGTTTCTTGGCGCAGTCGAAGATTTCTTCGGTCAGCTGGGTGCGGGAGCGGATACCGATGAAGTGGGCATCGGCGATCTTTTCCTTCAGCTCGGCTTCCGGCAGGGAACCGGTGAGGTACTCGATGCTGGTGTACCCGGCGGCCTTGAGGACGTCCACGGCGTTCTGGTGGACCCCTTCGAGAAGAAGGAACTTGATCTTGCTCTTATCGAGAGAAGTCTTGCTCATCTGCGTAAACCTGTGTCCCGGAGAAAAATGGCAGGAAGTGAAGCGCTCGCAGAATCGGCGGAGGGCTCGATCAGCGGGGGGCGTATGCTAGCATACCGGCGCCGCGCTCAGACCAGCCCGGGCACGTGAAGTGTGCTCAGGGTGACCATGAATAGTTCGAGAGTTCCGTCGATGACCGATCCTGTTCTGCTTGCTGAACTGATGACCCTTGTCGAACCCGGCAAGGTCCTGACCGACGCCCCCTCCCTCGAGGCCTACGGCAAGGACTGGACCAAGCACTTCCCGCCCGCGCCCTGCGCCATCGTTTTCCCCAAGACCGTCGAACAGGTCCAGGCCATCGTCCTGTGGGCCAATCGGCACAAGGTCGCCCTCGTGCCTTCGGGCGGACGCACCGGCCTTTCCGGCGCCGCCGTGGCGGCCAATGGCGAGGTGGTGGTGTCCTTCGACTACATGAACCGCATCCTTGATTTCAACGCCTTCGACCGCACCGTGGTCTGCCAGCCGGGCGTGATCACTGCGCAGTTGCAGGCTTTCGCCGAAGAACAGGGCCTGTATTACCCGGTGGACTTCGCTTCCTCGGGCTCCAGCCAGATTGGCGGCAATATCGGCACCAATGCCGGCGGAATCAAGGTGATTCGCTACGGCATGACCCGCAACTGGGTGGCGGGCCTCAAGGTCGTCACCGGCAAGGGCGAGTTGCTGGAGTTGAACAAGGACCTGATCAAGAACGCCACCGGCTACGACCTGCGCCAACTGTTCATCGGCGCCGAAGGGACCCTGGGCTTCGTCGTCGAAGCGACCATGCGCCTGGACCGGGCGCCGAAAAACCTCACCGCGATGGTCCTCGGCACCCCTGACTTCGACTCGATCATGCCCGTGCTGCATGCCTTCCAGAGCAAGCTGGACCTCACCGCCTTCGAGTTCTTCTCCGACAAGGGCCTGGCCAAGATCCTCGATCGTGGCGATGTGCCGGCACCCTTTGAGACGCCCTGCCCGTTCTACGCCCTGCTGGAGTTCGAAGCCACCACCGAAGACGTCGGCAACGAAGCGCTGGCGCTGTTCGAGCATTGCGTCGAGCAGGGCTGGGTGCTCGACGGGGTGATGAGCCAGAGCGAGCAGCAGCTGCGCAACCTGTGGAAACTTCGCGAATACCTGTCGGAAACCATCTCGCACTGGACGCCGTACAAGAACGACATTTCCGTCACCGTCTCCAAGGTGCCGGATTTCCTGCGGGACATCGATGTTATCGTCAGCCGCAGCTACCCGGACTTCATCGTGGTCTGGTACGGCCATATCGGTGATGGCAACCTGCACCTGAACATCCTCAAGCCGGATGACATGGGCAAGGACGAGTTCTTCGCCAAGTGCGCCGTGGTCAACAAGCAGGTGTTCGAAGTGGTCGAGAAGTACAACGGCTCGATTTCCGCCGAGCACGGTGTGGGCATGACCAAGCGCGATTACCTCGAATACAGCCGCTCACCGGCGGAAATTCTCTACATGAAAGCAGTCAAGGCGGTATTCGATCCCAACGGGATCATGAACCCGGGCAAGATCTTCGCCCCCGAGTGACACCGCCACGGATTCAACCAGCGCTCCAGGAGTCGGCAATGAGCTATCAGCACCAATACGTAGACGGAACGCGCATCCACTTCCCCCTGGGCAAAGTGGTGTGCATCGGGCGCAACTACGCCGAACACGCCAAGGAACTGGACAACCCGATCCCCACCGAGCCCCTGCTGTTCATCAAGCCGGGCAGTTGCGTGGTGCCGCTGGAAGGCGGTTTTGCCATCCCGGCCGAACGCGGCTCGGTGCACTACGAGGCGGAAATCGCCGTATTGCTGGGCAAGTCCCTGTCGCCGAAACCGTCCGAGGAAGAAGTGCTGGATGCCATCTCCGGCTTCGCTCCGGCCTTGGACCTGACCCTGCGTGACCTGCAGGCGCAACTGAAGGACAAGGGCCTGCCCTGGGAGCGCGCCAAGTGCTTCGACGGCGCCTGCGTCCTGCCGCCATTCGTGGTTGGCAGCACCTTCGAAGACCTGGCCGACATCGGCATTCGCCTGGTCATCAACGGCGAAGTGCGCCAGGACGGCAACAGCGCGCTGATGCTCAACCCCATCGTGCCGATGATCCAGCACATGGCGTCGCAGTTCTCCCTGCAGGCCGGCGACGTGATCCTCACCGGCACGCCGGTGGGTGTCGGCCCGCTGAACCCGGGCGACGAACTGGTCCTGGAACTGCCAGGCGCCAGCCGCTTCGAGAGCAAGGTGCTCTGAACCAAAATGGGGCAGCCGCAATGGCTGCCCCTCTGTCAATGCGCTTCGTCGGCTTTTACCGTTTTTTTCACAAAACATCTGGATAATTCTCAGCCGCTCCTACGGCTGCGCCCGTCAGCCGGGAAAAACAACAGGAATTCTCCAATGGCCACCCTGACTTCTGGCGACCCCTTGTCGCCTGGGCGCAAGCGCCCCATCGCCCTGCGCGTGTCCACCTGGCTGGTGATCACCGCCGTTATCGGCTACGGCGTGGCCATCGCCATGCACTGGGATGACCGCGGCTTGCTGTGGTTGCAGGAGCGCTTCGAAAGCCAGGTCGATCAGAAGGCCAGCGTCTGGCTGCCGGACTACCAGGTCGATATCGACGCCAAGGTGCTGCCGGGCATGGAGGAGGACGAAGCCTCCGACCTTTCCTACGATCCTCAGCGCAAGACCCTGTTCGCGGTAATGGGCAAGAATCCCTTCCTGGTCGAGCTGAGCCTCGATGGCGACGTGCTGCGCAAGATCCCGCTGGTCGGCTGGGCCAACCCCGAAGGCGTGGCGGTGCTGGCGGATGGGCGCCTGGCCATTACCGATGAGCGCAATCACGACCTGACCCTGGTCACCCTCGATGACGCGACCAAAGAGCTGAACATCAAGGACTTCCCGAGGTACGACCTCGGCACTTCGGAAAACCAGAACAAGGGCTTCGAAGGCATCGCCTGGGACCCGGCGCAGCAGCGGCTGATCCTTGGCGAAGAGCGCCCGGCGCGGCTGTTCACCTGGCGCACCGACGGTCGTTCGGCCCTGACCGGGACCAAGCAGGAACTGGCCAACGATGACCTGGACCTGCGTAACCTGTCCGCCCTCGGCGTCGATCCGCGTACGGGCCATCTGCTGGTGCTGTCGGCGGATTCCAACCTGTTGCTGGAGCTGGACGAAAAGGGCGAGCAGGTCAGCTTCATGACCCTGCTCGGCGGCTTCAACGGCCTGAAGCACCGCATTCCGCGCGCCGAAGGCGTGGCCATGGACGAGGCGGGTACCCTTTATATGGTCAGCGAGCCGGACCTCTTCTATCGCTTCCGCAAGGAATGAGATTTTTCCGATAGTGGCATTAAGCTTTAATTCAGCGGGCTATGGTGAGATTCAGGCCGTTTCGTTTCCCGCCTGAGACCTTGCCGATGCGCCTGCGCCTTCCTCTTGTTGCTCTGTTCGTTGCCCTGCTGGCCTTTCTGGTCTTCGCGGGGCAGCACTATCGCCTGTTCGAACGCGGCTGGTTCAATCTGCAGACCTGGATGCAGCCGGCGGAGCAGAGCATCGGGCTCGACCGTTACCAGGTGGTGATCGAGGCCCGGCCCATCGACGGGCTGACCGACGACCTGTCGGCGCTGACCTTCGACCCCGACCGCAACAGCCTGTTTACCGTCACCAACCAGAATCCCGAGCTGATCGAGCTGTCGCTTGAGGGCAGGATCCTGCGGCGTGTTCCGCTGACCGGCTTTGGTGACCCGGAAGCGGTGGAGTATGTCGGGCGGGACAGCTATGTGATTACCGACGAGCGCCAGCAGCGCCTGATCCGCGTGCGCCTGACCGAGGACACGCCGTTTCTCGATGCCAAGGACGCCGAGCAACTGACCCTGGGCATCGGCCTCAATGGCAACAAGGGCTTCGAGGGCCTGGCCTACGACCAGCAGGGCAAGCGCCTGTTCGTGGCCAAGGAGCGCGACCCGATGCTGATCTACGAGGTGCATGGCTTCCCGCACGACAACCCGCAACAGCCGTTCGCGGTGCATGTGGTGCAGGACCGCAAGCGGGATGCGCGACTGTTCGTGCGCGACCTGTCGAGCCTGCAGTTCGATGAGCGCAGCGGGCATCTGCTGGCTTTGTCGGATGAGTCGAAGCTGGTGCTGGAGCTGGATGTGAAGGGGCGGCCGGTGGGCAGCATGTCATTGCGCAAGGGCTTCCAGGGCTTGAAACAGAGCGTGCCGCAGGCGGAGGGGATCGCCATGGACGGGGCGGGGACGCTGTATCTGGTGAGTGAGCCGAACCTGTTCTATGTCTTCAGGAAAGCAGACCGGTAGAGCAACACCGAACCCTGTGGGAGCGGGTTCANNGGGTGAACCCGCTCCCACAAGGGATCGCGTCAGGCTTCAGGCCTTGAGGGTCTTCACGCCTTCACTGGTTCCCAGCAGCAGCAAGTCCGCCGGACGCGCCGCGAACAGACCATTGGTGACCACGCCGACGATCGCATTGATCTGGCTTTCCAGTTCCACCGGGTTGGTGATCTGCAGGTTGTACACGTCGAGGATGATGTTGCCGTTGTCGGTCACCACACCTTCGCGGTACACCGGGTCGCCGCCCAGCTTCACCAGCTGGCGCGCCACGTGGCTGCGGGCCATCGGGATCACTTCGACCGGCAGCGGGAAGGCGCCCAGCACCGGTACCAGCTTGCTGGCGTCGGCGATGCAGATGAAGGTGCGGGCTACGGCGGCAACGATCTTCTCGCGGGTCAGGGCCGCGCCACCGCCCTTGATCAGGTTCAGGTGCTCGTCGCTCTCGTCGGCGCCGTCCACGTAGAACTCCAGCTCGCTCACGGTGTTCAGCTCATAGACCGGGATGCCGTGGCCCTTCAGGCGCGCGGCGGTGGCTTCGGAGCTGGCCACGGCGCCGTCGAAGGCGGTCTTGTGCTGGGCCAGGGCGTCGATGAAGCAGTTGGCGGTCGAACCGGTGCCAACGCCGATGATGCTCTTGGCATCCAGGCTCGGCAGGATGAAATCGACGGCGGCCTGGGCGACGGCCTGTTTGAGTTGGTCCTGGGTCATGCGGGCTCCGAAGCGGGGGAGTATCGTGAAGCCGGGCATTATAGCGGCTAAAACCCCTGGCTTGCTGTGGTCGCCCGACAAGGCGCTGGGGTAGACTCCGATCCCCCGTCCAGCCGCCCGCGATGCTTTCCCGATGCTCGAACAGTACGTCAAGAAGATCCTCACCTCGCGCGTCTACGACGTCGCCGTGGAAACCCCTCTGCAAGCCGCCAACCAGCTGAGCAAGCGCCTGGACAACCAGATCCTGCTCAAGCGCGAAGACCTGCAGCCGGTTTTTTCCTTCAAGATCCGCGGCGCCTACAACAAGCTGGCGCAGCTGAGCCAGGAAGAGCGTGCTCGCGGTGTGGTCACGGCCTCGGCGGGCAACCATGCCCAGGGCCTGGCCCTGGCAGCGCGGGAAATGGGGGTCAAGGCGACCATCGTGATGCCGCGCACCACCCCGGAAATCAAGGTCGAGGGCGTACGCTCGCGTGGTGGCAAGGTGGTGCTGCACGGTGACTCCTTCCCCGAGGCGCTGGCCTATTCGCTGAAACTGGTCGAGGAAAAGGGCTTCGTCTATGTCCATCCGTACGACGACCCGCACACCATCGCCGGCCAGGGCACCGTGGCCATGGAGATCCTGCGCCAGCAGCCGGGTGCGCTGGACGCGATCTTCG
>DQAA01000496.1:4909-5590 GCA_003523465.1 Pseudomonas sp. | reverse complement strand
CGGATCAGCGCTGCCGAAGCGCAGCAGCAGGCACGTCTCTGGCTCGACGTGCTGGGGCCGGACAGCTACGACAACCAGCCATTGCAACGCCCCCTCGCCCTGCCCGATCCCGAGCTGGCCCACAGCCACCTGCAGGCTGGTTATCTGGCCACGTTGCAAGGTCGGCCCAGTGCCGTGCTGCTGCACAGTCGTTTTCAGGGCTATGCCGGACCGATCGACCTGCTGATCNNGCCATCGCCCCCGACGGGCGGGTCATCGCCAGCCGGGTGCTGCAACAGCAGGAGACCCCGGGCCTGGGGGCGCGCATCAGCGAGCCGGGAAATAACTGGCTGCAGGGCTTCAACGGCCACGGCCAGGGCAATACGCCGGAAAGCGCCTGGGCGCTGAAGCGCGACAGCGGCCAGTTCGATCAACTGGCCGGGGCGAGCGTCACCTCCNNNCTACTTCGACGAGCATTCACCGGCATGGCTGGAAGGAGATCGCCCATGAACAGGTCCTGGCTGGCCTGCCTGAGCCTGGCGCCGCTGCTCGGCGCAAGCCAGACGCTGGCCCAGGCTGGCGTCATGGCGCTGCTGGGTGTGTTCGCCATCCTGATTCACCGCGGGCTGATGACGCCGCTTCGCAAGCGGCTCGATGCCACTTCAGCCCTGCTCGCCAGCGTGCTGCTGGCGGCTGCCGTAG
>DQAA01000496.1:0-4871 GCA_003523465.1 Pseudomonas sp. | reverse complement strand
TGCCTGCTGTTCGAGCAGGGCTTCGGTAAAACCGGAGAATGGCGTCGGGTGGCCCTTCTGCTCGGCGGCTACTGCGCCCTGTTCCTGCTGCTGGGTGCCAGCCGCGAGCTGCTGTCCAGCGGCGCCCTGCATTTCTCACTCGACAAAGGGCCGCAACACACCGGCCTGCACCTCGCCAGCCTGGCGCCGGGAGCCCTGTTGCTGCTCGGCCTGCTGCTGGCACTGATCAAACGAGCCTGTCCGAAACAGGCCGCCCAAGACCGTGAAGGAAACCGCTGACCGATGAATGCCGCCAAACGCCTGGAGATTTTCCGCAGGCTCCATGAAGACAACCCCGAACCGAAAACCGAACTGGCCTACAGCACGCCGTTCGAACTGCTGATTGCCGTGATTCTTTCGGCCCAGGCTACCGATGTCGGGGTGAACAAGGCCACGGCCAAGCTGTATCCCGTGGCCAATACCCCGGCGGCGATTCACGCCCTGGGCGTGGAAGGGTTGTCCGAGTACATCAAGACCATCGGCCTCTACAACAGCAAGGCGAAGAACGTCATCGAAACCTGCCGGATCCTGGTGGAGCAGCATGGCGGCGAGGTACCGGAAACCCGCGAGGCGCTGGAAGCCCTGCCCGGAGTCGGGCGCAAGACGGCCAACGTGGTGCTCAACACCGCCTTCCGCCAGTTGGCCATGGCGGTGGATACCCATATCTTCCGGGTCAGCAACCGTACCGGCATCGCCCCGGGAAAGAACGTGGTGGAGGTGGAGAAGGCCCTGCTCAAGTTCTTGCCCAAGGCGTATTTGCTGGATGCCCACCATTGGCTGATCCTGCATGGACGCTATGTTTGCCAGGCGCGCAAACCGCGCTGCGGAAGTTGCCGGATCGAAGACTTGTGCGACTACAAGCACAAGACCTCCGACGATTGATGAAATAGGGAAATCCTGCACCGCTGATTGAAAAAATCTTTTTTACCAGTCTCTGGAATATCGTTATAAGAGGCGCCAATGGCCCTCTTGGAACGGAGTGACACATGAGCACTGATAAAGAAGACATTGATGTCGAGGATGACGCCCCGACAGCCGACGAATTCGTTGCCGATACCACCGTGGAAGCCGCGAAAACCAACCTGAGCAAGCGCCGCACCATCGACAACCTGCTGGAAGAACGCCGTCTGCAAAGGCAACTGGCTGACTACGACTTCGATCTCTGAGACGTTATGGGCCTGGAAAAACAAAAGCCTCCATTATCGGAGGCTTTTTGCGTTCTGGAGCGGACTCAGACCAGGCCGTTGCGTTGCGCCAGTTCGATCAGGTCGACGAGGGAGCGGGCGTTGAGTTTCAGTAGCAGGCGGGTTTTGTAGGTACTGACGGTCTTGTTGCTGAGGAACATGCCGTCGGCTATTTCCTTGTTCGACTTGCCGCGCGCCAGTTGCTGCAGCACCATCATCTCCCTCCCCGAAAGCCGCCCGACCATATCGGCCTCGCTGGAACCGCCGAGGTTGGAACGCACCGAGTGCAGCGCCTGGTTGGGGAAATAGCTGTAACCGGAAAGTACTGCCTTGATCGCACTAAGCAACTCGGTGAGATCCTGTTGCTTGCAGACATAACCCGCAGCACCGGCCTGCATGCAGCGCATGGAGAAATGTCCCGGCGCCTGTGAAGTCAGGACCAGCACCTTGATCACGATGCCGTTGGCGGTGAGCCGGCCAATGACCTCCAGGCCATCGAGCTTGGGAATCCCGATATCAAGAATGACGATGTCCGGCAGATGTTCCCGAGCCAGTTGCAACGCATCCACGCCGTTGTCCGTTTCCCCAATCACTTCATAACCATGCCGGTCCATCAGCATGCGCACGGCCAAGCGAATGACGGGATGGTCATCGACGATCAGCACTTTATTCATGGGCAAGATCCATTCTTAAACTGTTCGACTTATTAGAAGCCCGCACAATAGCCCAGTCGGTACAAGCAATGCATTGCAGTTACAGGGAACACTTGCACGCTCAGAAAGGGACTACTTAAATAAAGGAAAACTCCTACGGAGATTTCCTACAGGCTGTTTATGTGGAAGTAACTGCGCGCCTTATTTCCAAAAAAAAAGGCATCTGAGGATGCTAGCCGGGCAGATCGAAAATATCGCTAAGAATAACGGCTTATCATATGAAGGAAAAATCCTTAATACCCGCGAAATAAGTCCGAATGCACCCGCGACTTTCATTTTCAACGGATCCCGGCCGGGAAACACTGCTCCACCAAGAGCCATCACCCTGTGATGAATGGATCCATTCTGTTGCACACTGCGGTCAACCCCTCCTCTTTCCCGCGCACGCCCTCCCAGGCCGAACACCCTGCAACAGAGACCAGGCCCATGAGCAGTCCAGAACCCAAGAGCCCCCTGACCATCATTGCTATCTTCGCCGGGATAATCGAGGCATCGGCACTTGCCTCATTACCCTTCCTCGATGAGAGCAGTCAAAGTATCTACACTTGGTTCCTCGTAGGTTTTCCGCCGTTTCTTACATTGCTGTTCTTTCTGACACTCAACTTCAATACCAAAAGCCTTTATGGCCCGGACGAAGCAGGTGGAGAAAACAGCTCCGCAGAAACCGAAACCCTTGCCCTGAATCTGTCGGAAAAAACTGAAGCCCTGCAAACTTCTCCGACACTTGGCCTTGGGTTTTCACACACGCCAGAGCAATCCACCGTCGTCGTCTCCGGCGCCGATGCCCAGGCCTTGCTGGAAGTGATCGCCCGTCATGCCTTGCGCAAGACGAAGGCCGGCAGCGTCACGGTCCATGATCTTGACCGGGGTACCCGGTTCAGCATCGTGACGGATATCCCACAAAATCATCCGCCCCCTCAGGACGGGCAAAAAAAAACCCGGCAGTGAATGCCGGGTTTTTTGTGTCAGGACGCCGAATCAGAGTGGCGAACGACCTTTGCCTGCCGCGATGCGCATGCGCAGTGCGTTGAGCTTGATGAAGCCAGCGGCGTCAGCCTGGTTGTACGCACCGCCGTCTTCTTCGAAGGTGGCGATGTTGGCGTCGAACAGCGAATCGTCGGACTTGCGGCCAGTGACGATGACGTTGCCCTTGTACAGCTTCAGGCGAACCACGCCGTTCACGTTGACCTGGGAAGCGTCGATCATCTGTTGCAGCATCAGACGCTCCGGGCTCCACCAGTAGCCGGTGTAGATCAGGCTGGCGTACTTGGGCATCAGCTCGTCTTTGAGGTGAGCGACTTCGCGGTCCAGGGTGATCGACTCGATGGCGCGGTGAGCCTTGAGCATGATGGTGCCGCCAGGCGTCTCGTAGCAGCCACGGGACTTCATGCCCACGTAACGGTTCTCGACGATGTCCAGACGACCGATGCCGTTGGCGCCGCCGATGCGGTTCAGTTCGGCCAGGACGGTGGCTGGAGACATCTCGACGCCGTCGATGGCGACGATGTCACCGTTGCGGTAGGTCAGTTCCAGGTAGGTCGCCTGGTCAGGCGCGTTCTCTGGCGCGACGCTCCAGCGCCACATGTCTTCCTCGTGCTCGGTCCAGGTATCTTCCAGGACACCGCCTTCGTAGGAGATGTGCAGCAGGTTGGCGTCCATCGAGTACGGCGACTTCTTCTTGCCGTGACGCTCGATCGGGATGCCGTGCTTCTCGGCGTAGTCCATCAGCTTCTCGCGGGACAGCAGGTCCCACTCGCGCCATGGAGCGATGACCTTGACGCCCGGCTTCAGCGCATAGGCGCCCAGCTCGAAGCGGACCTGGTCGTTACCCTTGCCGGTAGCGCCGTGGGAAATGGCGTCGGCGCCGGTTTCGTTGGCGATTTCGATCAGGCGCTTGGCGATCAGCGGACGGGCGATGGAGGTACCCAGCAGGTACTCGCCTTCGTAGACGGTGTTGGCGCGGAACATCGGGAACACGAAGTCTCGGACGAACTCTTCTCGCAGGTCATCGATGTAGATCTCTTTGACACCCATGGCCTGGGCTTTGGCGCGGGCCGGCTCGACCTCTTCGCCCTGACCCAGATCGGCGGTGAACGTCACCACTTCACAGTTGTAGGTATCTTGCAGCCACTTGAGAATCACCGAAGTATCAAGGCCGCCGGAATACGCCAGTACGACCTTTTTTACGTCCGCCATGCCATCACTCCACGGGGTTGTACGGAAAACCGCAGAGTCTACCGTTCTCGCGCTGTAATTTACAGTGGGGCGACAGCTTGTGACGACAAAGCGACAGGAACTGTCGTGAGCGCGACGGAGGGTCGCACTCAGGACTTGGCGGCAGGTTTGGCGGATTGGGCCTGTGCCGCCGGGGTTGCGGGGGCCGGTGCAGCAGCCGGTGCCGGAGTGGTCGGGACGCCAGGTTCCTTTACCGGCTCCGCCGGCTTCTCGGCAGCAGGTTTCTCCACCGGGGTGACGCGGTCGAGCTGGATATTGACCCGACGGTTGCGCGCCCGGTTGCCTGCGGAATTGTTCGCCGCCAGGGGATAACGCTCGCCGTGGAAACGCACGACGATGTTCTCTTCAGGCACGCCGTGGGCCTTGAGGTAGTCCTGCACCGCGATGGCCCGACGCCGCGACAGGTCGCGGTTGGCCAGGCGGTTGCCGCTGTTGTCGGAGTGACCGTCCAGTTCGATGTGGTTGACCGTCGGGTCGGCGGCGAGGAAATCGAGGATCAGGTCCAGGCGCGCACGAGCGTCGGCATCCAGGTCGATACCATTGCCCGGGAAGCCGATGCGGCCCTGGCGGATCTGGTCGAAGTTCATCGGCAGCAGCTTGGCCGAACACGCCTGGTAGTCGGCGTAGGCCTTGTTGAACTTCACCGGCAGCAGGTGCACTTCCATGGTCCGCCCGCCTTCACCGGAATAGTTGCGCACCA
>DQAA01000432.1:2158-3501 GCA_003523465.1 Pseudomonas sp. | reverse complement strand
CCGCGACGGCACCCAGCGGCCGGTCAACGACCCGGTGCAGCAACAACTGCACGTCAGCGGCCTGGAAGCCGAATGGCAATACCAGGGGCCGTGGGCGCTGCTGCGCATGATGGCCGCGCACAGCTCCCGGCTGCGCCAGCCGAACGTCGACTACACCGAATTCCCGCTGAGCCTCGAAGTGCCGGTGCATGCCCAGCCTGAAGAGGAAAACCAGACCCAGATGTTCCTGCGCCTGTCGCTGATGAGCCAGGGCGGCAAGGCGCCGCTGTCGATTCATCCTCTGCCGGTCCAGGCACCGCTTTCATCCCTCGGCTACGCAATGCGTCCGGTGGCCGATTCAGGAGATTACCCATGACCATCCCCGGCTTTTCCGAGCGGGTCAGCCAACTGCTCGAACCCATCTCCGTGGATTCGCCCTGCGGCATCAATATCCATTACGAAGGCGTGTTCGACCGCATCAAGGAACTGCGCCGCGAAGACGACACCAGCCTGCCCACCGGCGTCTGGTCCACCAGCGAGGTCAAGCGCGCCGACTGGGAGAAGGTCGAGCTGCTTGCCAGCGACGTCATGAAAAAACGCAGCAAGGATCTGATGATCGCCGCCTGGCTCGGCGAGGCCTGGTTGCACCGCGAGGGCCTGAAGGGCGTCGCCGATGCCCTGGCGCTGATCGGCGGACTGTGCGAGCGCTACCCCGCGGACCTTCATCCGCAACTGGAGGACGACGACTACGGCCACCGTGCAGCGCCATTGATATGGCTGGCCCGGCGTTATGTGGAAGTCCTCCACACCCGGCTGCAGCTGTTTCCCCAGACGCCGGCGGATATCGGCAGCTTCAGCTTGTATACCTGGCAGCAGATGCAGCAGCGCCAGGTGCAGGTCAACGACAGCAAGCCGGCCAAGGTCGCTGCCGAGGCGGCCCAGGCATTGCAGAAGAAGGTCAACGAGGAGGTCCGGCGCACCCCTGTGACCTGGTGGCTGCAGGGCTTGAAATCCCTGGAAACCACCAAGGCCCAACTGCTTCTGCTCGATGGTTGGTGCGACCGCAACCTGGGGGGCGAAGGCCCGTCGTTCACCGCCCTGCGCAAGCAGCTGGAGACCCTGGAAACCCTGCTGCGCGAGTTTGTCTCGCTGCATCCGCCACAACTGCTGCCGCCCGAGCCTGAAGAGGCGCAAGAACAGGAGAAACCCCGCGCGATGGACCTGGCCGCCTCGATCGAACCCCGCGCCCCGTTCGCCGAGCCTCGTAACCGCGACGAGGCCTACCGGCAACTGCTGGTCATCGCCGACTACCTGGCCCGCACCGAGCCCCACAGCCCGGTGCCGTACCTGATCCGCCGTGGCGT
>DQAA01000432.1:259-2065 GCA_003523465.1 Pseudomonas sp. | reverse complement strand
CGATGGACCGCACAGCGGTCCCGAAACCATCCAGCACGAGCATCCGGCCAGATGCTGTTCTGGATTCGCAGCGTCTGTGAGACAGCATTTATCCAGATACCCCGCGTCGCAGGTTTTGGGACCGCTTTGCGGTCCATCGCNNCAGGGGTGCGTGGCAAGGCTGATATGCTGCGCTCTTTTCCAGAAAGGAGTTCTCCATGAGCGCCACCACCCCCGAAGGCCTGCCCATCTACCGCCTTATCACCGGCAAGGACGACGCCGCTTTCTGCCGGCGCATTTCCGAGCTGCTTGCCCAGGGCTATGAGCTGCATGGCTCGCCAAGCCTGACCTACGACCCGCAGCAGCAAAGCGTGATCGCCGGCCAGGCGCTGGTCTGGGCGGGCAGCCGGCTCAGCGACTGAACATCCGCTGCACCCCCAGCGCCACCAGCGCGGCGCCGGCACAGCCGTTGATCCAGTGCTCGACCCGCAGGTACATGCCGCGCAGGTGCGAGGTGCCGAAGACCATCCCCAGGCCCACATGCCAGGCGAACGACAATANNCCCACGGTAACGGCGTAGAACCACAGCGGCGGATGGGCCGGGAAGATCGCGGCAAAGGCGCTGGTCCAGAACGCCGCGCCCTTGGGGTTGGTCACGCAGGTCAGCAGCCCGGTACGAAAGGCCGCCAGGCGCGAGCCGTCGAGTTGCGGCTGGTCGATGCTGGCGCTGCGTGGTGCAGGGTGGAAAGCCGACCACAACAGGCGGGCGCCATACCAGACCAGATAGGTCGCGCCGAGCAGACGCACCCCGGACGACAGCCACGGATGCTGCGACAGCAAGGTCGCCAGCCCGGCGATCGAGACGATGACCCAGAACACCGAGCCCGTACCGATGCCGAAGGCGACATAGCGCGCATCGCGGTGGCGTTGGCTCAGGGCCATCTGGCTGAGGATGAAGAAATTCGGCCCCGGACTGGCGAGGACCGCCAGGTAGATGCCGGTGATCAGCAGGAGGGAGTAGATATAGGTCATGGGCAGGGCCGGGTGGGAGAAGTGAAGTCGATGGTGCACCAGATCCTTCGGATTTGTCAGGTCCGGCCTCATCGCTNNCCTTCAATCAGAAGTCATAACGCAGATCCAGCGTCGCATTGCGCGGCGCACCATAGTGCCCGTAACTGCCCGCCATGCTGGTGTAGTACTTCTCGTCCACCTGATAGCGGGCCATGAGGCTGGCGACGGCGTGGTCGTATCCGGCAGGCGATAGGTACGCCAAAGTCGGGGCGAGAAGGGGGCGCAATCAGCCCTTCCTGCCGACCCCATACTCCTCGAAACGCGCAATGTGATCGTCGAGGTTGTCTTCGAGCATCATCCGGTACTGCTCGCAGAAGTACGTCAGCAACTCTTCCCGCGCGGCGGCCATCTCGGCGCCGGACTTGAAGCTGCGGGCGCTCATCCAGGCGTTGAAGCGGGTGGCGGCGAAGGTCATCGAGGCACTGACCTTGCCCAGTTCCTGGTTGTTTTCGATCTGCCGGTTGGCGAGGTCGATATGGGCGTCGGCGCGGTCGTAGAAGGCTTGGTCGGTGGCTTGGGACATGGCTGGGCCTGAAGGGAAGCGGATCGGGCCGGCGATTGGAGCACGTTTACGCCGCGCCGGCTATGCGACCTGCTCGGCCTCGGTGAGCTCATGATCCGCCGGCTCGAAACGCTCGCTGCAATCCATGCCGACATTGCGCAGCGCTGCGCTCTGCAGGTGGCTGTCGTACAGCGACTCCGCGCAGTAGCTGATCAGCACCGAGCGCCGCCGCGCGCCCGACGGGTTGCGGCTGG
>DQAA01000432.1:0-223 GCA_003523465.1 Pseudomonas sp. | reverse complement strand
GCAGCCGGTTTCGTCACCGTAGTCGCAGGGCGTTTCCCCTGGTTCGAAGCGGTGGGTGCCGGGGATCAGGCGGGTCGCGCCGTTATCGGGGCCGTAGTCGTCGAAGTAGGCCATGGCAGTGGCCGTATCCCCCGGACGATGGCCCCACATGTCCCGGTGCAGGCGCTGATGACCGCCCCCGGCGAGAGGCTCGCGGCCCTCGACCTGGGACAGGAAAAAGCGC
>DQAA01000002.1 GCA_003523465.1 Pseudomonas sp. | reverse complement strand
CCGGCAGCTCAAGCCGTGTATGATTGCGCCCGTCAGCCCCGCCGGGGCTTGTGGAATACCACCATGGACTTACCCAGTAGTTACTTAAAAGCCTGTTTTGCCAATCACGATTTGACTGATTGATCCTCCCGGCGTGCTCCGCTGCTGGGAGTGGAGTTCGCCTATGACTGAAATCGAAGCAAAAAAAACGCAAGAAAGCCTGCAGGATCGCCTGGCCCAGGTGGTCGAACTGCTGCAGCGTCAACGCCTGGTCGAAGACCTGACTCACCGTCAGGAAGGCGCCAACAACGATCGCGTGGAAAGCCTGGTTCACCGGCAGAACCTGGTCGAGCTGCAACGCAAGCTCGATGACCTGCACTCCGCCGACGTCGCCCACATTCTTGAAGCGCTGCCCCTGGATGACCGTCTGACCGTATGGCAACTGGTCAAGGCCGAGCGCGACGGCGACATTCTCCTCGAAGTATCCGACTCGGTCCGCGAGACCCTGATCGCCGACATGGACGATCACGAGCTGCTCGCTGCCGCCAAGGAGATGGACGCCGACGAACTGGCCGACCTCGCTCCCGAGCTGCCTCGTGACGTTGTCCACGAGCTGATGGAAACCCTCGATGCCCAGCAACGCGAGCGTGTGCGCTCGGCGCTGAGCTATGACGAGGAGCAGGTCGGCGCGCTGATGGACTTCGAGATGGTCACCATCCGCGAAGACGTCAGCCTGGAAGTGGTCCTGCGTTACCTGCGCCGGCTCAAGGAATTGCCCAACCACACCGACAAGCTGTTCGTCGTCGACTACGACGGCATCCTCAAGGGTGTGCTGCCGATCAAGCGCCTGCTGGTCAATGATCCGGACAAGCAGGTCGCCGAAGTCATGGCGAGCGACCCGGTCAGTTTCCACCCTGACGAAGACGCCTACGACGCGGCCCAGGCCTTCCAGCGCTACGACCTGGTATCTGCCCCGGTGGTCGACAAGAACGACCGCCTGATCGGCCGTCTGACCATCGACGAAATGGTCGACCTGATCCGCGAAGAGAGCGAAAGCGAAGTCCTCAACATGGCTGGTCTGCGCGAAGAAGAAGACATCTTCGCCTCGGTCTGGCGTTCGCTGCGCAACCGTTGGGCCTGGCTGGCGATCAACCTGATCACTGCCTTCGTCGCCTCGCGGGTGATCGGCCTGTTCGAAGGCTCGATCGAGAAACTGGTGGCCCTGGCCGCCTTGATGCCGATCGTTGCCGGTATTGGTGGCAACTCCGGCAACCAGACCATCACCATGATCGTTCGCGCCATGGCGCTGGATCAGGTCAGCCCCGGCAACACCACGCGCCTGATGCGCAAGGAGCTGGCGGTATCGCTGATCAACGGCCTGATCTGGGGTGGGGTGATCGGTGTGGTGGCCTTCCTGCTGTATGGCAGTTGGTCGCTGGGGGTGGTGATGANNGGCGATGACCCTCAACCTCTTGCTCGCGGCGTTCATGGGTGTGTTCATCCCGATGACCCTGGTGCGTATGGGGCGCGACCCGGCCATGGGTTCCAGTGTGATGATCACCGCAGTCACCGACAGCGGTGGCTTCTTCATCTTCTTGGGGCTGGCCACGCTGTTCCTGCTGTAACGCGCTATACGACGATCAAAAGAGCCAGCCACGCGCTGGCTTTTTTGTGGGCGCCAGAAAGCAAAACGCCCGGTGCAGTGCACCGGGCGTTTTGCTCTGAATCGAGTTCAGCGAAGAAGATCAGGAAGCGTCCGCGGCCATCTCGACGTCGTGGGCGATCAGCGCAACCAGGGCGTTTTGCTGGCGGTGGGACAGTTGACGGAAGCGTTGCAGCAGCTCGCGTTCATGCAGGGACAGTTCCGGGCTGTCCAGGCGCATGCTCAGCTCGTCGCCCAGTGCACCTTCCTGGATAAGGCTCTGTTCCAGGCGGGCAATGATTTCGGAGTTCATGCTGCGGTGGTGGTTACGCGCGACCTCGGCAATGCGCTCTCGCATTCCGTCGGGCAGGCGGACGACAAATTTGTCTGCGGTGCGGCTTGAGTAGATAGCCTGTTTCATTGGGCGCATATAATTGACCGGTTTAGTTCAGGGGAAGCGGTTCTTGAAGTTGGCCGCGCGATGAGACTAGGACCATCGTAGCGGTCAAATGTTCAACCTGAATTGTGAATGAGGCCGCAATGATGCCTCATTATCGCCGGTTCCTTGGCGTCAATTCTGTGACAAATATTGAACCGGGTGGAGGCTTTTTGCCAGTACCAATTATCAGAAATGAGCACTGGTTTGAAAAGATTTCATTCACCGCCTGATCCGATTCAGCCACCTTTTTGACTGTCGGCAAAGACACCCCAAAAGGTAACGGAAAGCACCTAAAATACCTGCGCTTTTCCTACATATGAGCATAGTGGCTATGCAGCATGACGCAAGGCTCGGGATCCCGTCGGCTCACCGTGGCAGGTTGATCTACCTGATGGGGCCTTCGGGTTCCGGCAAGGACAGTGTGATCGACCAGGCAAGACCTGCGCTCAAGGCGCTGGGAGTGACAGTTGCCCGCCGGGTGATTACGCGTTCTGCCGAGGCGGTGGGCGAAGAGGCGCATAGTGTATCGCCTCATGAATTCGCCGCGCTACATGACGAAGGGGCATTTGCCCTCGATTGGCTGGCCAATGGCCTTCGCTATGGCATTCCCGCCGAAATCGATACCAGGCTGGCACAAGGTCACTGGGTGTTGATCAACGGTTCCCGGGGACACCTGCAGGCTGCCCGCGAGAAATATCCGGATTTGCTGCCGATTCTGCTGACTGTCTCTACGGAGGTCCTGCGCCACCGACTGAAAGGTCGCGGCCGTGAATCCGACGACGAGATCGAACAGCGCCTGGCACGCAACGCTCAGCTACCGAATGAACTGGGTAAGGACGTCCGCTACCTGGATAACTCCACCACCCTTCATGACGCCGCGCAGCGCTTGCTCACCTTGCTGCACGAAGCCGGCCTGCCGGATCAGAACGAATAGCGCTCCTGATCCTGCCGTTGCATCTTCACCTGCTGAACCTGTCCCTCGGTCGCTTGTCCCATGACTGCCGGGCGAGCCTGCATCGACGAACGATATTCCAGCGAATGAACCGGTGCCTTCCCGGGCAGCAGACCCATTGCAACCACTGCNNAGCCAGGGCATTAAGAGCGAGCAGGGCGTGAGTCATGAGAAGGGTTCCAAGGGCTGTGGGATCGAATGCATTCCGTTACCTTCTCTACAGCACGTGGCGTGCCATTCGTTATCGGCGATATTTTCCTTGTAAATCAATAGCTTAAAAAATATTGCGCACTGCATTTTCGTGCATCGTGCAATGATGGCGTTATGCTTCATTGCAAATTGCACGAGCCGTGTCCGGCTCCCCGCATTTCTGGCAGGCAAAAAGCCCGATCCACGGAATGACAAATGCCTCCCCGCTGGTTAACATGCACGCCTTCCGCCGCGCAGCGCCCGTTGCCGGCTCTGGGTCTCAGTAGCTCAATTGGATAGAGCATCCCCCTCCTAAGGGGAAGGTTGGCAGTTCGAACCTGCCCTGGGACACCATTCAACGCCCTCGCACAGCCGTCCTCACCCCAACGGGTGATTTCCCCGCACAGCCCTCCATGGCAACATCCCCGAGCGGAACGACAACCTTGGCGGGATGCCAGCCCCACGGTTCGGATGGCCTACCTACGTGCACAACACTCAGCTTTCATCACCTCAATGGTTCGAAGCCACGGCCAAAGTCACCGCCGCCCTCGGCGCGCCCGGATTCGCCAGCGCGCTGTTCGACACCCTTGCCCTGGTCGGCCCGGTCAAGGCCAGCACGGTCTATCTCTACCCCCGCGAAGGCTTGCCGTCGGCGTGGTACGAATGCGACGGGCCGGGCCCCTGGCTGCCGGAAGGCAATGTGCGCCGCTACCTGTCGGGCTTCTACCTGCTCGACCCGTTCTACGAAGCCAGCATCGAAAATGTCCGCTCGGGATGCTATTCCCTGAGTGATGTCGCCCCCGACCATTTCAAACTCAGCGAGTACTACCTGGCCTTCTACCGCCACTCCCATCTCGAAGACGAGATCAACTACATCCTGCAACTGAGCGAAGGCCTGAGCCTGGCCGTGTCCCTGGCCTTCACCGACGAGCTGGATGAAGAAGCGAGAGCCCGCTTCAAATGCATCAGCCCGTGGATCCTGGCGGTGCTGGCCAAGCACTTCGACGGCTATCAAGGCCGCGGCGGGCGGGTCGAGAAGGTTTGGGAGCAGCGTGTGCATGCCGCCCTGAGCAATTTCGGGTCGTCGGTGCTCACCGAGCGCGAGTGCCGGATCGCCCAGCTCATCCTTCGCGGTCACTCGACCCGCTCCCTGGCGGAGCGCCTCGGTGTTTCGGAAGACACCATCAAGTCCCACCGCAAGCACGTCTACGCCAAGCTCGATATCGGCACCCAGTCCGAACTGTTCTCCCTGTTCATCGATGCCCTGGCCAATGCCCAGGGCGTGCTCGGCCAGGATCCGCTCGAAGGCTACATGAACAAACCCTAGGCCCGTCGCTGACGACGGGCCTTCCATGTCTCAATCCGCCATTTGCAGTTCAGGCAGTTTCACCCGGAACGCCCGGGTCAGCCCCAGCAGGAACACCACGCCCAGGCCCATCCAGCACAGGCCGATGGTGAAGGAAATGCTCGACAGGCTGGTCCACAGCCACAGCGTACTGAGGAAGCCCAGCCCCGGAATCACGCCATAGCGCAGGCAGTTCGCCGTGCCGCGCAGTTTCTGGTCGGCCAGGTAATGCTTGACCACCGCCAGGTTGACCGCCGAGAAGGCGAACAGCGCACCGAAGCTGATCATGTTGGCGACCGTATCCAGGCTGATCACCAGCGCGCTCAACGACACCAGCCCGACCACCATGATGGCGAACGCCGGCACGCGCTTTTTCGTCACCAGTTGGCCGAAGGCCCGGGGCAGGGCGCCGTCGCGGCCCATGGCGAACAACACCCGCGACACGCTGGCCTGGGACACCATGGCCGAGGCAAAGCAGCCGGCGACATAAGTGGCGGTGAAGGCATTGGCCAGGATCTGGCCGCCCGCGCTTTTCATCACATCCACCGGAGCCGAGTCAGGGTCGGCGAAGCTGCTCCAGTCCGGGTGCACCAGTTGCGCGAAGTACGACACCACGAGGAACAGCAAACCACCGCTCAGGGACACCGCCATGATCGCCCGCGGAATGCGCCGGGTCGGATCAGTGGTTTCCTCGGCCAGGGTCGACACCGCATCGAAGCCCACGAACGACAGGCACAGCACGGCCGCGCCGGCCATGATCGCCGAGCCGCTGAAACCTTCGTGATAGAAGGGTGCGGTCAGCGACACCAGCTCGGCCTGGGCTGCCACGCTGTTGATCGACAACGCCACGAACACCACGATGAACACCAGTTGCGCGACCACCAGGATCCAGTTGACCCGGGTCACCGACTCGATGCCGATCAGGTTGAGGAAGGTCACGATGGCGATCGAGCCGAGCACCCAGACCCACGCATGAATGTCCGGGAAGTACTCCGACATGTAGATGCCGATCAGCAGGTAGCTCAGCAGTGGCAGGAAGATGTAGTCGAGCAGCAGCGTCCACCCGGCCATGAACCCGGCATGGGCGCCGAAGGCCTTGCGTGTATAGGTGTAGACCGAGCCGGAGTAGGGATGGGCCTGGACCATGCGCCCGTAGCTGTAGGCGGTGAACAGCATGGCGCCGAGGGTCAGCAGGTAGGCGGTGGGCAGGTGGCCCTTGGTGGTCTGGGCGACCAGCCCGTAGGCGGAAAAGACCGCCAGCGGGACCATGTACGCGAGGCCGAAGAGCACCAGGGCGGTCATGCCCATGGACTTGCGAAAACGTGAGGTGGAATGCGCAGCGGTTGTAGTTGTTGTATGCATTGCTGACTCCTGAGCCTTGGCTGACAGAGCGACGCGTACCCTTGTGGGAGCGGGTTCACCCGCGATTGCGATGTTGAATTCACCAACGAAATCGCAGGTGAACCCGCTCCCACCCGATCCCTGCTGGCCAGAGGCTTGAGTGTTCTATGGAAGGATGGGGAAGGACTCGATTGAACGGCTACGGGGAACGCAAGGACGGTTGCTTCATGACGTTGTTCTCTTTATTGATCTGGCACGAAGGACAAGGCCACGTTCGGGCCTGGACGGATGCTCCCATAGCCGGATCGGCTTGCGGAATCACCCCTTGGGGTGAGTCGCGGGCATCACCCCGAAGGGTGATTTCGGCACGGGCCGCACTGGGTCAAGCTTCCCGGGCAGCGCAACATCCACAAGACAACAACGAGGAACACCGTCCATGAATGCGCCTTTCGTACCCCAACGCCAGACCCGTGATTACCAGGCCGCCGATGCCGCGCACCACATTCACGCCTTCCTCGACCAGAAGGCGCTCAACGCCGAAGGCCCGCGGGTGATCGTCGGCGGCGAGCGGCTGCATCTGTGGGACAGCGAGGGCAAGCGTTACCTGGACGGCATGTCCGGCCTCTGGTGCACCCAGCTCGGCTACGGGCGCAAGGACCTGACGGCCGCCGCCGCTACGCAGATGGACCAGCTGGCCTACTACAACATGTTCTTCCACACCACCCACCCGGCGGTGATCGAGCTGTCCGAGCTGCTCTTCAGCCTGCTGCCGAAGCACTACAGCCACGCGATCTACACCAACTCCGGCTCCGAGGCCAACGAGGTGCTGATCCGTACCGTGCGCCGTTACTGGCAGGTGGTCGGCCAACCCAACAAGAAGATCATGATCGGACGCTGGAACGGCTACCACGGCTCGACCCTGGCGGCCACGGCGCTGGGCGGCATGAAGTTCATGCATGAAATGGGCGGGTTGATCCCGGACGTCGCGCACATCGACGAGCCGTACTGGTACGCCGAAGGCGGTGAACTGACCCCGGCCGAATTCGGTCGCCGCTGTGCGTTGCAACTGGAAGAAAAGATCCTCGAACTGGGTGCCGAAAACGTCGCCGGCTTTATCGCCGAGCCGTTCCAGGGCGCTGGCGGAATGATCTTCCCGCCAGAAAGCTACTGGCCGGAAATCCAGCGCATCTGCCGCCAATACGACGTGCTGCTGTGCGCCGACGAAGTGATCGGCGGCTTTGGTCGCACTGGCGAATGGTTCGCCCATGAATACTTCGGTTTCGAGCCCGACACCCTGTCGATCGCCAAGGGCCTGACCTCGGGTTATGTGCCCATGGGCGGCCTGGTGCTGAGCAAGCGCATCGCCGAGGCACTGGTCGAGCGCGGCGGCGTGTTCGCCCACGGCCTCACCTATTCCGGGCACCCGGTGGCGGCGGCGGTGGCGATTGCCAACCTCAAGGCGCTGCGTGACGAAGGCATCGTGCGCCAGGTGAAAGAGGACACGGGGCCGTACCTGCAGCGCATCCTGCGCGAAGTGTTCGACAACCACCCGCTGATCGGTCAGGTGCAAGGCACGGGGCTGGTGGCAGCGCTGCAGTTCGCCGAAGACAAGGCCACCCGCAAGCGCTACGCCAACGAAAACGACCTGGCCTGGCAGTGCCGCACCTTTGGTTTCGAGGAGGGTGTGATCATCCGTTCGACCCTGGGGCGGATGATCATGGCCCCGGCGTTGATCGCCAACCACAGCGAACTGGACGAACTGGTGGAGAAGACCCGCCGGGCGGTGGATCGCACCGCGCAGGCCCTCGGCAAACTCTAAGACCTGCACGGCACCTCAGACCCCTGTGGAAGCTGGCAAGCCAGCTCCCACAGNNACTACCGGTGTTCCACCCAACGCCTGATTCACCGCCAGCCACCCCTGCACCGCAGCTTCCCCTGCCTCCTCGAACGCCCGCTCCAGCAACTTCACCTGCTCCTTGCGCAGCATCCGCTCCAGTCGCGTGCCTTCCGCCGTCAGTTCCAGCAGGCGTTTGCGCTTGTCGGTGTCGCAGGCAACGCTGTCCACCAACTGCATTTCCATCAACTGGCGCAGCGGCGTATTCAGCGCCTGCTTGCTCACCCCCAGGACCCCCAGCAACTCCTTCACGCTCAGGTTCGGATAGCGCGCGATGAAGAACACGATCCGCTGGTGCACCCGGCTCAGGCCCCGGCGTTCGAGCATCTCGTCAGCCTTGCTGGTGAACGCCTGGTAGCCGAAGAAAAAGGCTTCCATGGCCAGTTGCTGCGAGGCGGTGCTTTTTAGGTCAATCATGTTGACACTTCCTGAAAGGCTGACGTAATTTCGGTCAAGCAGTTTGACTTATTTCCCACAGCCTCGCCATCGGTGACATCCATGCCATTCTCCGAACGTGCTTCTCGCCTCAAAGGTTCCCTGATCCGTGAAATCCTCGCCGCGGCCCAACGCCCGGAAGTCATGTCGTTTGCCGGCGGGCTGCCGGCCCA
>DQAA01000578.1:4552-10335 GCA_003523465.1 Pseudomonas sp. | reverse complement strand
GACCTGTTCGGCGACGACAACCTGCCGAACCTGGCGCTGATCGGTACCTCGTTCTCGCGCAACTCGAACTTCGCCGGATTCCTGCAGCAAGCGCTCAAGGCGCCGATCGGCAACTTCGCCAAGGACGGAGGGGAATTCTCGGGTGCGGCCAAGGCCTATTTCGATAGCCCGGCGTTCTCCCAGACCCCGCCGCAGCTGGTGATCTGGGAGATTCCGGAGCGGGATCTGCAGACGGTCAATGGTGCCGACGTGAGTCTCCTGGGGGAGTGAGCGTGCTCGCTCCTGCTGGAGGGCCGGGCATGGGTTGCTCAGTCCACCTCTATCACATGCAGGCCGTAAGATCGCTCCTCGGCCAGATAATGCTTTTTCAACGCAGTGCGCCAACGAAGCGGTCCTTTGTTGTGGTGGATCACACCACGGCAATGGGTTGTCCTGACAAGCTCGTACTTGAATCCCTCGCGCTCCAGGATCTCGAAAACCTTGTCCAATGCAACCGGAGTCAGGGGGGTCAGATAGTCCATGTCCGTGCGGCCGGTCCTCACCAGATCGAACAAGTCCTTTTTTAACAACTTCGCATCGTTCAGGGAGAGGCTGTACTCTTTGGCAAGCTCCGCCGGACTCGTCTCATAGAGGATGTAGTTTGGAAATTTTTCTCTGTAGAAGTTCTTCGCCGGAATCTGACCTTCAAGCAGCCGCTTGTAATTACTCGGGGGAGGCGTGGTAAATCCGGCATCTGCGTGAAAAGCGATTTCAGGCGTCACCTTGGTGGTGAAGGTCGTGGGGGGAGCATTTCCATTCGCGTACTTCATATCCCCGATAGTTGAACCATGGGCATCAATGACCAGATGTTTGTTTTTCGGATGCGTATGGATTACGAAAAGATCATCTCCCGAATCGCCCTTGAGGGTATAGGACCTGATCCCTGGGGGCTTTGTACTGGTCCGTACTGCCGAAGAATTGCCCGGTGCTTCCAGGCGCGAAACACCTCGTATGCCTGCCCCACGCCCGACCACACCCGCACTCGGTGCGATGCTCCCGAAGGTGCCGTCGAAAGCGATGGCAAAGGCGAATAGCTGCATGGTCGTCGCCAGGTCAGGATTGCTTTTTCCGACATAGTTCGCGCCGATGCCAAGGCCTGTGGCGGCGGCGTTGAGTCCGCCCACCACAAGCCCGCCAAGCGCCCCGAGTGAGGCGAATCCAGTCACCGCACCCAGGCCTATCGCGATCACCCCGGTCACGATCGCTTCCACCAGCGGGTCGCTGAAATAGCTTTGCTCGGAATGGATATAACGACCGATGACCTGGTGGCCGCTGGGGTCCATGTGGTTCACCGGATCGCCGTAGCAATAGGTATAGGGGTTTGCGCCGCCGACGCCGAATGGGCTTTCGTGGTCGCCACTGATGAAGCGCATCATCCAGGGGCAATACACGCGATAACCGTTGCCCAGGTGATAGATGCCCTCGAACTCCGGATCGAGCATCTCGCCGTTGAAGCCGCGCCAGGAGATGTCGTCATGGGACGTCTTGCGCTCCCCATACGGCGAGTAGCTATGGAAGCTGACAGTTTTGTCGTTCAGTCCGTAGCTGGCGATGATGCTGCCGTGGGCATCCTTGATCTCGAGGCTGTAGTCGACACCGGAGAACACACCGGCCTTGCCGCTGTCGATCCGCTGCACCTCGCAGCCGCTGCTGCGGTTGAGCAGGGTCAGGCGCTGGATCTTGTCGCTCGCCTGGGTGTGGCGGATCAACGCATAAGGGATGTCGTGCTGATAAAGCACATCCACGGTGTGGTTCGCATCCGCGCGCCCCACCAGCTTGCCGAAGGCGTCGTAGGTGTAGGCCGTGGTGTAGCCGTTCTTGATGTCCTGGATCTCGTGCAGACGGCCATTGCCGCCGTAGGAGAACTGGTAGTGCGCGGAGGTTTCAGTGCCTTCGTACACCCACTTCATGTTTTCCAGGCGGCCACTGCNNCACTGCTATCGTTGCTGAAGGTCATTACCCGCCCGGAGCTTCGCCCTTTTCGCTTGACGGTCATTTCCGTGAGGGGCGCCGCGCCGATCCCGTCTTTGCCGTGTGTCCAGGTGTTGATCACGTTCGAAGTGCCATAGGCCTCCTTGGTGACCGTCCAGGTCGACTGGCTCAAGCCGCCCGCCTGATCGACCTCATAGGTCATTTCCGTCGGCACGACACCGTAGCTCGTCGGCTTGTGAGAGCCGCTGCAGTTGTATTTGGTCAGGCGCCCGGCCGTATCGTAGCCATAGGTTTCGTCATGGATGACGGTCTTGCTGCCTTGCCGGGTGCTGGCGTGTTGCAGCTTGCCCTTGTCATCGTAGGCACGCTGCAGGGTCAGGTCATCGAAGCCCGCGGCGCTGACCAGGCGCTGGGTTTCGCGGCCGAACGCGTCGTAGTCGTAGCTGATGGTGATCACCTGGCCGCAGGCGTGGGCGACGATGCGCTCCTGCTGCACCCGGCCTTGTGCATTGCGCACGACCTGGCTGCTCATCTGCGCGCTGGACTGTGCGCTGTAGCGGCCCTGGGGGCTGTAGTGATAGTTGGTCTGGGCGCCGAAGGCATCGACCACGCGCAACACCCGTCCTTGCAGCGAATAGTAGCTGCTGGTATTCAACGAGTCGGGCGAGGTCTGCCCGGTGAAGCGTTCGTGGGTCGACAGCGTACGGGTGTGCAGCTCGAAAGCCCCTGCTGGCGGGCGGTTCGTCGCCTTAGCGCCCTCGACCACACCGGGTCTGCCCAGCCTTCCTGCCTCGGTGCCGTAGCTATAGGTCTGCTTATAGGTACCGCGTTCGACCGCAGTAACACGGCCCTGGCGATCCACCTCCTGCTTGCCCAGCTCGAAGGTCTTGGTCTGATCCGTGCCTTGCGTCCACTCCATCGAGGCCGACTTGGCGGCTGCGGCAGTGGTGTGCGCGGGGTAGGTACTCCTGAACTTCACACCGTTCTGTTCGACCAGGGTGGTCCGCCCATAAGCGTCGTACTCGAAGCCGATATCACCCTTCAGGCTGGAGGTCAGCTTGCTGACTTCAGTCCTGCTGTTGTACTCCAGCCCCTGCTTGCTCAAGTGCTTGCCCTTGGCATCCTGGACAGTCACCGACTTGAGCGTGCCGTTGCTGTTGTAGTCGCTCACGCTCTTGTTGCCGCTCAACTTGCCGTTGCTGTCCTCCACCCACTCGACCAGTTGCTGCTTGATGGGCGAGTACTGGCTGTGGGTTTTCATGCCGTCGACATTGGTGCACGCGGGTTTGCCCCAGGCGTCGTAGGTGATGGTGTTCACCGAGCGGCTCAAGAAGCTCCCGTCGGCTGCATAGTCGAACTCCACGGCTTCGGTATGCCGCCCCAGTTCGTCGTACTCGTAAGCCTGCAAGGTCCGCCAGCCGGCGGCTTCGCTGATCAGGATCTGATGCTGGCGGAACCTGCCCGCAGCATCGTAAAGATTGCGCATGCTGCTGCCGGAGTCGCAAGCAACCACGGCCTGGCTACCGTCACCCTGGCGGTAATAGCCATAGGTGTAGGTCTGCAGGACATCACCGCGCCCACTCTTGAGCAACTTCGTCGTTTTCAGGCGACCATAGGCGTCATAGTCGTGATACTTGTCCTGACCCATTCCACTATTGTTTTCACGACGCACATTGCCGGTATGCACATCTTTCAAGGTATAAGCCGTCAGACCGGCAATCGTGACATGCTGGTTGACGACGTAGTTGTATGTGATCGAAGTTGATTGGTCGGCGTGCGGGTTTTCGGTGAAATAGCTTTCCTTGTGGCTGGAGTCGGGGATTTCCTTGCCGTCCTTGTCGATCAGCACGGTTTCAACCACGCCCACGGTGCCGTAGCTGGGGATATTGTTTCTGTCGGCATGACAAGTGAAGGTCTGCTGCTGGGCCGCAGCGTAGCTCGTCATCTTCTTCTGGTCCGTGGTGACGGGCTTCTGAAACACGATTGTCTTGTCCAGAACCAGTAAATACAGATTGTCTTCCTTGAAATGCTCCAGCTTTTTATAGCTGTAGAACGTCCAGCATAGATCCTCCCTGGTGGAGCCGTTCATGGTGTAGACACGTTCGGACTCGACATGCCGGGTGAAGAAACCCATATCGCCCGGGTAATTCAACTCCATCGGCAAACCAAAAGCGGTTTTTCCATGCTTCGTCGCCCGCGGAGAAAAGTACTTCTCGATTTCATAATCGGTACCCCAGGTCAACCCCTTGTTATTGAAAATATTATTTATCCAACCAATGGGATTTATATAATCGTGCCCCCAACCAACAACCAGAGCAAGGCCCGACGCGTGCGTTCCAATACGCGTGGTCGTTATGGTTTTCTCCTTTATCACAGGATCGCCACGATAGTAAGTCCACTCCGTGACAAATCCATCCTGCTCCCGCTTTATCGGATTTCCATGTTTATCGTAAGTCATGGAACTGAAATCAGAGCGGGAGCCCTTCTCATCTTTATGCTGGGTTTCAACTTGAATCTGCAGCGTGCCATCTGCGCTGTTCGAGGTATAAGTGTAGGTTTCGCTAACCTGACTGTTTCCATGCCTGCTCACGTGCTTGCTCAGGCGATTCACTGTTGCATCGTAGTGAAACTCCTCGGTTGCCGTCAGCTCTCCGGTCTTGCAGGTACGGGTCGTTTTTCTGTCGGCATAGGTGTAGGACATTACGCAATCGGAAACTCCAGGGGCACTTCTTGTGTGCGTGAGTACTCTCCCCTTGCTGTCACAGGTCAGTTTCGCGATAACGCCGGAAGAGCGGACCTGTGCGAGGTTGCCGCCGCTGAATGTGAAGTCCAGCGTCTTGCTTCCAGAATCCGGGTAAGTGACCGTAATCTTCTTTGGCGTAGCGCTTGTGAATGACCCGTTGTTCCCTTCCATGATGTGTATGCAGCAGCTATTCCCCGTATCGGATTCTTCAAAGTCAATGACACTGGTCACGCTCAAATCAGCCCTGTCCGGAAATAGCTTTATGACTGCTGATCTTTTGTTGGTTATTCCCTCCAGGAGAAGCGCGCCCGCATCATCCTTTATCGACTTGATAGCCACCATCACCGGAAAACTCAGGCTCTTGGTATTATTAAGATGAATGTCATAGACATGCGATGTTTCCCAGTCAAAATTCAGGCCGATGCCACTGGCATTTTCGATTCTATAGGGGAGGCTCACGGACTCAAAATGCATCTTTTTTGTACCGGTCCCGGCGGTAACAGTTAACTTTCGAACATCGGAAAAATACTCACGACGCCCATCCTTGTACTCCATCAGCCATCCATTACACCTGACAACACGTATATCCCCTAAAAAAAACACACTCTCGCTGCTATTCTCAATGACATGAAAAATCCCATTGGCGGTCCTGATAGCCACTTTGCTCGAAGGCGTAAAGTCATGAGCATAAGATGTGAGGTCAAATATTGAACTCACATTGAGCTCCGCCCTTTTCTCGGAAACATCGAACACCACATCAAATGCAGGCCCTGCCCCGCTATTCCCCACAACCGTTCCCAGCGGCACCTTGCATGAATAAATACCAGTGAAGTTGTCCACTTCCACCTGATAGGGAATCGCCGGCGCTGGCGTGGCTATCTGGTAAAAGTCACCGCTGATCTCGACACTCAACTGCGAGCCCTTGGGCGCCCAGATGATGTTGCAGCCACTGCCGGTACTGGTCGGGTAGAACAGTTCCTTGCCGGTTTTCTTGATCTGCTCCGCATTCAGCTCGCTGGAGGTCCATTCCCTGCCCGCCCGGACGAACCGGCTGGTCTTGTTGATATGC
>DQAA01000578.1:1286-4547 GCA_003523465.1 Pseudomonas sp. | reverse complement strand
AGGTCAGGGTTTCATACACCTGTCCGGTGACCCTGCTGGCTATCCGCACGCTGACCACCGCTTTCACACCCAGGGCCTCGCCGCCGATGGCGCCGATGCTCTCCCAGTACCCGGCACGCCAGCAGCCGGTGATGAAGGCACGCACTCCCGGTGAGACCCACAGGTAGTTCCTGTAGGTGCTCTCCAGCCCCTGGATGCCTTGCGCACTGTCATACTCGCCCACCCGCACGTACCGGGAATGCTTGTTGATATGGTCTGCGCAGTCCTTGGGCCATTGGCTGTGGCCGAGGCGATCGTTGTTCGGGGTGAACACGATCTTCTCCAGGATCTCCTCGGAGTGGCTGTCGACCACCACCGCCATCAACGGTCGACCGTCGAGCGCGGCCCGGTCCGAGTCGATCCCGTAGGCGGTCTTCTGCCACTTGCTGACCTGCACCTTCACCGTCAGCCCCGAGTCCTTGGGCACCCAGAGCGGATTGGCCTTTTGCGACGGATAGCAGATATCGCTGCTGTTGCTTGCGGACTGCAGCGTCGCGGCAGCGATCTCATCCTTTTCCCAGGCCCGCCCTGCCCTCAGGTACAGGCTTTTCGCATTGATTTGCCGCGCCAGGTCCTGGCCCCACTGTGCTGCCTCCAGGCGATCCTTGGTCGGCGTGAAATTCAGGGTTTCGCGGATTTTGCCGGTCAGCGCGCTGCACACCTGGACCGTCACCACGCTTTGCACGCCCAGCTTGCCGCCAGGCAGGACGTCGACGGTCTCCCAGGCGTCAGGGTGCAGTGCGGTGGTGAACACGCGGATTCCAGGCGTGGCCGTCCAGAGTTTGTTGGCATAACTGCTCCACACCGTGCCCTGGGTCTTGCTGTCGAACTGCCCGGCGCGCACCAGCTTCAGGTGCTTGTTGATGTGGTCGGCAAAGTGCTTGGGCCAGCCGGCATAGCTGCGGTTGGCTTCGGGGGTGATGAAGGTGGTGCTCTCGAGAATTTCGTCGGTGCAGCTGTCGATGACCACCGCCGCCAGGCGTCTGCCGGAGGGCGTGCCGCGGTCGGAGCGGATCTGCCCGGCTTGCGTCCACTTGTGGACATGCAGGGTAGCCGCGAGTCCGGAGCCAGGCGGAGCCCAGAGCAAATTGCCCCGGCGCGCCGTTTGGGGGAAGAAGGATGCNNCGGCAGCCTTGAGCTTGCCGGCGCCGATGAACAGGCTGGTGGTGTTGATGTGATGGGCGACCCGCTCAGGCCAGACCCAGCCCTCGCGCTCTTCCTCGCCGGGCCTGATGGACAAGGTCTCGTAGACTTCTCCGGTTTCCTTGGAACTGACCGTGACGGTGATGACACTGTCGGGTTCCAGGTCCTTCGCGCCCACGATCTCGCCGATCTTTTCCCACAGGCTGGGGCGCAGGTGAGCGGCGAAGACCCGCACCCCGGGGGCTGCCCACAGCGCATTCTTGTAGCCGCTTTCCACCGGGACAATACCGTCCGCGCCCGACTCACCTGCGCGGGCAAGGGTCAAATGCTTGTTGATGTGCGCCGCGAAGTCCTTGGGCCATTGGTACTGGCCAAGGCGGCTGGCCGACGGGCTGAACACCGTTTTTTCCAGCAGCTCGCCGGTCACCTTGTCCATCACCACCGCTTGCAAGCGGGTCGATTTGAAGGCTGCCCGGTCCGAATCGATGGAACCGACGTTTTCCCATTGTGGATGCTTCATGTTGTCGCGCCCCCAGCGGCGGTGGTGAGTACCGTTCTGGGGGAATTACGCAGGGGATGATCGGGGGCCACAACTGACAAAAATATCAGTTCCGCCGAGTGGTTCAGTGCCTGGCGAGGCAGTCGGTGCCATCACCTTGTGGGAGTGAGCGAGCAAGCTCGCTCCCATGGGATATCAGCCTTGGAGCCCGCATCCCGCCACCGGCGCAGGCCCATCCAGATACTTCCGGCTCCACCGTTCCAGGGGCAACGCCGGTTGCTGCTGGAAGATCCGGTTCATGATCAGCTTCAGCGCCTCGGGGTTGCGGATCGAATCCACCCCGGCGCCGGGCCAGCTGGCCGGTGTCTGGACCTGCCATTGCCCTTGCCCGTCACAACCGGCCATGCGGAAACGGAAGGTGTAGTTGCCCGGAATGCCCATGCGCAGATCCGTCACCACCAGCGCATCTCCGACCACGTCGTAGCGCAGCCAGTCGCCGGTAAACCAGCGCAGGCGCTCGTACAGCGGCGAGCCCTCCAGCACTTTCGCGGCGTCGAGGTTGAGCGGCTGGCGCTGCCATTCCGGCGGGTCGTCGTCGAACAGGCCGCTGACCCCTTCGTAGTAATGACCGTCCGGGGTCTTCGCGACCACCCGCCATAACAAGGTGTTGAACGGCATCGGCAGCGCGCGCAACTGGGTGACGTCGATCTGCCGGGCACGCAGGGCGGCGTGGAAACGCTGTTCGGCGAGGTTCTTCGACAGCAGGCCAAAGCCCAGGTAGGCGGTACTGAGCAACAGCAGCACCCCGAGCACGCTGGCCGCCCGACCGGCGAAGCCCTTGATCGCCGCGTAGATCACCCCCAGCAGCAGCGGCACGGTGTACAGCGGATCGATGATGAACACCGCCGCCCAGCTTTGCGGAATCGGCTGCAACGGCCAGAACAGTTGCGTGCCGTAGACGGTGAAGGCATCGAGCAAGGGATGGGTGACAAGGACCAGCCACAGCGCCAGGAACAGCCGTGGCCCGCTGTAGCCGGCATCGGGGCGCCGGCGGCGGACGACCAGCAGGGTCAGCCAGGTCAGCAGCAGGGCCAGGCCGGTCAGGACGAACAGGGAATGGGAGAAACCGCGGTGGAAGGTCATGCTCGACACGGGGTCGGCGTAGCGGATGGCGACATCGAGGTCCGGCAGGGTTGCCAGCAAGGCACCGTAGAGCAACGAACGACGCCCCTGCGCCTTGCCCAGCAGCGCACCCTGGATGGCTCCGCCGAGGACGGCTTGGGTCAATGAATCCAATGGCTTGTCCTTGAAGGATGGCAAAGAGCCGATGCTAGCTCAGAGTGCTGCCGGAAAATACCACCTGAAGGCTTCGCGGCTGTTTCGGGCTGAAGACCGACGCGGATCAGGTAGGAGCGTGGCTTGCCCGCGAAGGACCGCAACGCGGTCCCCAAACCTGCCAAACCGGATATCTGGGTAACTCGCAGTCAGTTAGGCGTTGAATCCAGACCCTTCTTCTGACTTTTACTCGTGCTGGATGGTTTTGGGACCGCTAGCGCAGTCCTTCGCGGGCAAGCCACGCT
>DQAA01000578.1:0-1234 GCA_003523465.1 Pseudomonas sp. | reverse complement strand
GCCGATCCCCGAGGCGAGGTCACCGATCACCCATGAGCCGATCAGGGTGTAGCTGTCGCCAAAGCGCGGCAGCGGGGCGAATTCCTGGAGGATGTACGGGGCGTCGGTGTAGGGCCCGTCCTCGGCGACGAACTCGCCTTCACGGGTGCGCAGTTCGATGTTGGCGCCCTCGCGGGAGAAATACGGCTTNNTCCCAGCCCGCCGGCACCGGCCGTTGCGGTTCGCGGTCGACGAACGCCGGCAGCAGGTTCGGGTGGCCCTGGTTGAACTCCCAGAGCAAGGCGAGGACGCCCTTGTTGCTGATGATGGATTTCCACGCAGGCTCGATGAACTGGGTATCACACCCCGGCACCGCCTGGCCGAACGGCTCATGGAAGATGTGCTCCCAGGCATGCAGCTTGAACAGGCGCTGGATCCATTGCCCGTCGAGGTCGACGAAACGGCCATCGCGCAGGCCGATGTCCTCGATGTCGATATGCCGCGCATCGATCCCGGCATGGGCGGCCATGCGCCGCAGGAAATCCGTGGTACCGCGATCTTCCTCGGAGCCCGACATCGCCGAGAAGTGGAACGGCGCGTCTGTAGGAAACGCCGAGAACGCCTGCACCAGGTCCTCGGCGATGGTGTTGAACTGGGTCGCGTTCGGCGGCAGCACCCCGGCGGCGATCTGGCTTTCCAGCCAGAGCAGTTGCACCGAGCCGGCTTCCAGCAGGCTGGTCGGGGTGTCGTAGTTGGCCTCGATGCATTTGGCCGGGCCACTGCCGTCGTAGATGAAGTCGAAACGCCCGTAGAGGTGCGGGTGCCCCTGGCGCCATGAGTCACGGACCAGGTCGAAGAACGCCGGCGGAATCGCCAGGCGGGTGAGCAATTCCTCGCTCTCGACCACCCGCTCCACGGTGTCCATGCACATGGCATGGACATCCTGGGTCGGCGCTTCGAGATCGCGGCTGATCTGCGCCTCGCTGAACTGGTAGTAACCGCGCTCGTCCCAGTAGCGCTCGCCGCCGATGGTGTGAAAGTCGAAACCTTCGCCTTCGACGGTGCGCTGCCAGTCCGGGCGTTCTTCGAGGCTGATCTTCTTCATCGTGCCCTGCCCTCAGCCGCCGAAGCCGGAGCTTTTGCCACTCCAGCCGCTGCGCGCCTTGGCCTGCCCGCCAAAGCCGCCGCGGGACACACCGGAGCTGACGCTGGAACTGCTGGAGCTGGAGCGGAAGGTCGAGCTGCTGCCCGAGCG
>DQAA01000377.1:497-4324 GCA_003523465.1 Pseudomonas sp. | reverse complement strand
TAAACCCGCTCCCACAGGGTCCCTGCCGCATCAAAGAGTTATGTTTGTTTCATAGGAGCTGGCCCAGATACCCATGCCGTTAAGATCCACCAACGGCTATAGTTGAAAGCCTTGGGGGACCCACNNCAGGTGCAATCATGAAACCCATCGCTCTTGCGCTGCTGCCAGCGCTCTATTTCGGCTTCACTCCCGCCGGCACTGCCGACAGCAGCGCCTTCATCTATTACGGTGCGAACCAGCCCTTCGCCCACCCTGCCCCGCCTACCCTGGATTCGCTGCCACCGCAGACCTACATCCCCAGCGCCCCGCGCACCTTCATTCCGATCGCCAGTGAGCATCGCTTCCGCGATTCGCGCTTGCCGACGGTCGCGGATACCAGCGTGCGCCTGTTCATCCGCGTCTATGACGCGGAGCACGGGGTCTACCGCAACGAGGAAGTCCACGACCCGGACTGCCTGCTCGCCTGCCGGAACCCGCAAAGGCCCGCGTTCTGACGGGCCTTACCAGTGACGCTTGTCCGGCCGCTCAAGCCCGAGCTTTTCGATCCGGTAACGCAGCATGTCGCGACTCAAGCCCAGCAGCCGCGCGGACTTGGTGACGTTCCAGTCGGTCTTGTCGAGCATCTTGCGGACCATGTCGCGCTCGACTTCCGGCAGGCTCGTCGACTCGCCGGCGTCGTACACCGGGCGCGGTTCATGGTGCTGGGCTTCCTGAACCGGCGGTGGGTCGTCCATCAGGCTCAGGCAGACGTTCAATTGGTGCGCGGCAATGGTGTCGCTTTGCGCCAGCAGCACGGTCTGTTCGAGCATGTTGCGTAGCTCGCGCACATTGCCCGGCCAGCTGTAGCCCAGCATCAGGGCTTCGGCCTGGTCGCTGAAATGCAGGTTGGGCTTGCCGTAGCGCTTGCCGTGGCTGGCGAGAAAATGCCGGGCCAGCAGGAGAATGTCCTCGCCACGGGCATACAGGCGCGGGACCTTGATCGAGATGATGCGCAGGCGGAAGAACAGGTCGCGGCGGAACTTGCCCTGCTGGACCATCTGTTCAAGGTTGCAGTTGGTGGCGCTGATGACCCGCAGGTCGACCTTGCGCTCCTTGACCGAGCCGACCCGGCGAATGCTGCGGTCTTCAAGAAGCTTGAGCAGCTTGGCCTGCAGCAGCAGGTCCATTTCGCCGATCTCGTCGAGGAACAGGGTGCCGCCATCCGCCGCCTCCACCAGCCCGAGACGGCGCTCCCTGGCATCGGTGAACGCACCCTTCTCGTGCCCGAACAGCTCGGATTCCACCAGGTTGGCGGGAATCGACGCGCAGTTGAATTCGATGAACGGGCCTTTGCTGCGCGGGCCGTCGAAATGCAGGGCGCGGGCCACCAGTTCCTTGCCGGTACCGGTTTCACCCTCCACCAGCACCGGCGGCAGGTCGGTATTGGCCATCCGCCGCTCGGCATCGAGCAACTGGGCGATGGTGTTCTTCAGGTACTGCATGGGCGCCGACTCGCCGATCAACGCCTGCACCCCGGACTTCTGCGCCTCGCGTTCCTGATAGAACGACAGCGTGCGCTCCATGCGCTCGGTGGCCAGGGCCTTGTCCAGCAGCAGTTTCAGCTCGGCCAGGGCGACCGGCTTGGTGACGTAGTGGAAGGCGCCCTCCTTCATGGCGATCACCGCGTCCTCGACGTTGCCGTAGCCGGTCATCATGATCACTTTCAGCTCCGGCGCGCTGATGCGCAGCTTCTGGATCAGGTCGTGGCCGCTCATGCCGGGCAGCGAGTTGTCGGTCAGCACCACGTCGGGGACGAAGGTGGTCAGTTGCTCCAGCGCCTCTTCCGCCGAATGGCAGACCATGACCTCGAAGCCCTTGCGTTCGAGGTAGGTCTGGATGTTCTCGGCGAGGAGTTCGTCATCCTCGACCAGCAGTATGCTGCGTTCCATAGTCGCCTCCCGTTGCCACTTTGAAGTTGAGTCGCACGCGGGTTCCTTCCTGCTCGCGGCTGGTCAGTTCGACCGAGCCGTCGAAGCGCTCCATTATCCGTTTGACCAGGGCCAGGCCGACGCCGAGTCCGCCTTGCTTGGTGGTGAAAAAAGGCTTGAAGACCATCTGTTGCTGCTGCGGGCTCATGCCTTTGCCGGTGTCGCCCAGGGTCATGCCCAGTTGCCCCGCTTGCGAGGTGTCCAGCTCGATGCTCAGCACGCCGCCCTTGGGCATGGCCTCCAGCGCATTGGCGAACAGGCTATTGAGGATTTGCGTGAGCAGCACCTGCTGGCTGACGACCGGTTCGACCGTCGGCGCGACGAAGCTCACCTCGACGTTGCAGCGACGAATCAACGGTTCGTAGGCGCTCAGGGTGTCTTCCAGGGCCATGACCAGGTCCACCGCCTCGCCCTCGTCGCTGGCGGGACGCATGGACACCAGCAACTCGCGGACCCAGCGCGACATGCGATCGACCTGGTTGATGATGTCGCCGATATTCTTCTGCGCGCCCTGGCTGGCGATATCCATGGCCAGTTCGGCGCTGGTGCGGATGGTCGCCAGGGGGTTGCGCAGGCTATGGGCGATGGCCGTGGACATCTCGCCGAGGGCGACGAAGGTTTCGTTGGCGATCAGCTGCTTCTGCTGGCTTTCCAGCAACAGCGCGGCGCGGCGCACGATCCAGAACAGCGCCAGGTAGATCACCAGCCCGCCCACCAAGGTCGCCAGCCAGATGCTCTTGAAGCCACGCTGGATGCGCGCCACCAGGTCGGCGGGCTCCTTGTAGATCTCCACCATGGCGATCACATGGCTGTGATCGGCGCTGAACATCGGGATGTAGTTCTCGACGAACAGGTACTGGGGCTCGCGCAGCATTTTCTGCTCGGGGCGCTCGTCGTTGATCTTGTGGTAGCTGGTGGAAACGGCCTCTCTCATGGCAAAGGACTGGTCCAGCTCGTCGTCGTCCTGGATATGCACGCCGATCAGTTCCGGGTTGGTCGACCACACCACCGTGCGGTCCAGCGCGTAGACATTGGCCAGCAGCAGGTCCGGCAGGTGCTCGACATGGTCGAGGAACTCGCCCCGCGCCGCAGCTCTGGTCTCTGCCGGGACGTCCGGGTAGGCGTTGTCCATGCGCGGGTCGAGCATTTCGCCCATGGTTCGCGGCGGGTTGATCGCGGCATGGCGGATCTCCGCGGCGCCGATGGCCTGGATGAATTGCGCGGTCAGCATCGAATCGCGCTCGATGCTTTCGTTGACCACGAACCGGGTTGACACATAGCCAAGACCCAGGGCCACGGCACTGATGATCAGGAAACTGCCCAGCGAGAACCAGCGCAGCAGGTTGAAACGCTCCTGCAGGTCCAGGGGCTGGAGGGGTGCGGCAGCGGACGCAGGCTCTGATTGTTCGGGTAAAGGCATGGGTGTCCCCCGTTTTCCGACATCAGCCTTCTTTGGGTTGATTCGGGTGAGTGTAGGCGCCATTTGCCACTATTGGATTCGAGCCGTCGAAGTTCCCTGACGCAGGGTTTCGTCGTGCAGGAAGGCAATGATTGCCTGGGCCGCCGGCTCGTCCAGACGCAGGTTGGGCATCGGGACCCGCTCGTAGCGCTCGAACAGCGCCAGGGCGATCGGGTCCTTTTCCGCCAGCATGCGATCCGGCTCGCGAATCCAGCGGCTCAGCCAGGCCGGANNGATACTGCGCATGCCTATGCCCTGGCCATCCTGCGGGCCGAGGCTGTGACACGAGGCGCAACGGGTGCGGAACAGCTCCTCGCCATTGCTCGGCGGGCGAATCTGCGGCGCCTGGGCATAGCTTTGCTCCTGGCTCGGCTGCTTCCAGTTGTGCAGGGTGTTGGCCA
>DQAA01000377.1:0-462 GCA_003523465.1 Pseudomonas sp. | reverse complement strand
ACGATCAGGCTGAGGTTGTGATCCTTGCTGCGGCCGTTATCGACGCCTGCGATGAACAGGCCGAGCTTGTGGCGCAGTTCGGTCACCGCGTCGAAGTCGCCGGTAAGAAAACGCCAGCCTGGCCCGACCTTGAAGCGTTTGGCATAGGCGTTGAGCACCTCGGGGGTGTCGCTCAGCGGGTCGATGCTGATGGAGTAGAAGAAGATGTCCTTGCCGACCCGGTCCCCCAGCANNTCCAGGGGGCAGGAGTCGCTGCACGAGGTGAAGATGAAATTGATCACCACCACCTTGCCCTTGATCAGGTCGTCGAAGAAGCGCAGCTGCCGACCGTCCTGGTCGGTCAGCAGGGTGTTGGGAAAGTAGTCGCCGCCCCAGGGCGTGGCCGACTCGCTGGCCGGCGCGGCGCCCTCCTCATGGGCGATCAGCAGTCGCGCCGCCAGCAGGCAGGTCACCAGCAGCAAC
>DQAA01000086.1:694-3461 GCA_003523465.1 Pseudomonas sp. | reverse complement strand
GTTGCCGGCGATGCGCCGCGCAAGCGGCGCCGAGGTAATCAGACGCCCAGACGATCCCGCAGGGTGTAGTACCACGCACCGATGGCGCTGAACGGCACACGGAACATCTGGCCACCCGGGAACGGGTAGTGCGGCAGTTCGGCGAAGGCATCGAAGCGTTCGGCCTGGCCGCGCAGGGCCTCGGCCAGGACCTTGCCGGCCAGGTGGGTGTAGGTCACGCCGTGGCCGCTGCAGCCTTGGGAGTAATAGATGTTGTCGCCGATCCGGCCGACCTGCGGCAGGCGCGACAGGGTCAGGAGGAAGTTGCCGGTCCAGGCGAAGTCGATCTTCACGTCTTTCAGTTGCGGGAAGGCCTTGAGCATCTTCGGTCGGATGATCGCTTCGATGTTCGCCGGGTCACGGGCACCGTAGACCACGCCACCGCCGAAGATCAGGCGCTTGTCGCTGGTCAGGCGGTAGTAGTCGAGCAGGTAGTTGCAGTCTTCGACGCAGTAGTCCTGCGGCAGCAGGGTACGGGCCAGTTCGTCGCTCAGCGGTTCGGTGGTGATCACCTGGGTGCCGCATGGCATGGACTTGGCTGCCAGTTCCGGGACCAGGCCGCCCAGGTAGGCGTTGCCGGCGACGATGATGAACTTGGCGCGCACGCGACCGTTAGGAGTGTGTACCACCGGATTGGCGCCGCGCTCGATGCGCACGGCCGGGGATTGCTCGTAGATCTTGCCGCCCAGGGATTCCACGGCGGCGGCTTCGCCCAGGGCCAGGTTCAGCGGGTGGATGTGGCCGCCGCTCATGTCGAGCAGGCCGCCCAGATAGTTGTCGCACGCCACCACTTCACGGATACGTTTCTGGTCCATCAGTTCCAGCTGGGTGTGTCCATAGCGTTCCCACAGGCGTTTCTGCGATTCCAGGTGGCCCATCTGCTTGCTGGTCAGAGCGGCGAAGACGCCACCGTCCTTGAGGTCGCACTGGATGTTGTATTTGGCCACGCGGTCGCGAATGATGCGTCCGCCTTCGAAGGCCATCTCACCCAGCAACTGCGCCTGGCGCGGGCCGACGGTGCGTTCGATGACATCGATGTCGCGGCTGTAGCTGTTGACGATCTGTCCGCCGTTGCGGCCCGAAGCGCCGAAGCCGACCTTGGCGGCTTCCAGTACGGTGACGCTGAAGCCGTTCTCCAGCAGGAACAGGGCGCTGGACAACCCGGTGTAGCCGGCGCCGATCACGCATACGTCGGTCTGGATTTCTTCCTGCAGGGCGGGGCGCTGTGGCACCGGATTGGCCGAGGCGGCGTAATACGATTGTGGGTAGGCTATGGTGGCCATGCGCGGTGAACCTCTAATCTGTGACTTTGTAGTTGTGTGTTTTGTATTTTTTACGGATGTCGCAATCCTATCAACAATAATAAACACCCGCCAGCCGGGCTGACGAAATCCCTTGAAAGCCGAGATGGAGGTCGAGGTGAACCTCGGGGGCGCTTAAAAAAATTCTATTATTCAGTGGTTTAGATGAAAAAGACGTTGACACGTTTTGTCGAAAGCGTAGAATGCCGCCTCACAGCAGGCACATAGCTCAGTTGGTTAGAGCACCACCTTGACATGGTGGGGGTCGTTGGTTCGAGTCCAATTGTGCCTACCAAACATTACCGCTCCTGTTGGCGGTACAGCAAAAAGGGCGATCCGTAAGGGTCGCCCTTTTTGTTTGGGGTTCAGCCAGGTTTCATGCGGCCATTTCGCTCCAGGCGTGATCGTTCCATTGGAACACTGCGGACTCGTCGGCCTTGGCGCTCGGTTCGACGATGACGGGACCGAAGCGCACCTGGATGGACGCGCAATAGCACGCTCTCATGGCGACGTCCGCCGGCCCTGGAACAGCATCACGCGCTTTCTTTTCCCAATTGGCAATCGTCTGTACATCCACGCGCAGCAGGGCGGCAAGCTCGTTCTGAACAAGATCCTGCTCTTTCCTCAAAAAGCGGAACTGGTGGCCGGACATCGGGGTTTTCTGACCGAGGATATCGCTCGCGATAGCCCGGTGCAGGCCTTCCAGGTCTTCGATGGCCACGCTGCTGCCGTAGGAGCTTTCCACAGTCCTGTAGCCGTTTTTCAGGTAGATGCCTTCCAGGCCGCATCCTGTGTATTCGTACATTTCAAATCTCCCATACGGTGACGGCGAAAAGCTGGTCAGGTGCTTTGACCGGTGCTATCGCAGCAACGACGCAAACGATGTCTCGTGGTACGGGCTCGCTCATGCGGAATTCATAGCTCCTGTGGTGTTCGTTCCAGATCGGCACGCGGACAATCCTTCCGCGTCGCAAGCATTGCAAAACCTCGATCGTCGAGATACCGCGCTGCTCCATGCGCTGAAGGCAATGCTCGGTGAAGTAGACGCGGGCTGAATCTCTGGCGAGTGCATGAACAAGCTCCTCGAGCTGCTGCTTCGTCCATAAAGTCTGGCTGCTCATTTTTTACCTATAATTTTTATAGGTTGCGCAATGGTAGTACGCAACCTGGGTTCGTCAACTGGTGGCCGATTGATTGCAACTGCGACTGAAGGGCTAGCTGCCCGACAAGACTCGACGTGATTGATTTCCCCAGGCAAGCGGGCTACTGGATCAAAACGTAAGGGGAGACAGCTTTGCCTTTCAGTGGCGGCGGGGGACATGCTTTTTGAAGTCGCTGATTCTTTTGCAGATTTTCTTCGATCCGGCTGTTGACAGCTCCAGCCAAATGCGTAGAATGCCGCCCCACAGCAGGCACATAGCTCAGTT
>DQAA01000086.1:155-656 GCA_003523465.1 Pseudomonas sp. | reverse complement strand
GGTACAGCAAAAAGGGCGATCCGAAAGGGTCGCCCTTTTTGTTTTCTGCATTCCTTCCTGCGGACCATCACTTCGCCGCCGCGAAGGCCCGGGCAATGGCGCAGCGTCACGCACGACATAAGATGTCGCGGGGTCTTTCGATACTGGGTCTGTCGAATGATTACCCGCGAGGTTGCCCCTATGAACCCGGACTCCATGTCCCCCGTCCTGCACTCCAGTCGGGGAGGAAATGCCCCGTGATCGTCNNGAGCTGGATATGGCTGGTGCTGCAAGGGCTGGTCCTGCTCGTGCTTTCGGTGCAGTATCTGCAGTTCGGTCGGCTGGGGCGCTCGCTGGAGCATTGGCAGGTGACCTCCCGGGAGCGTCAGCGCCGGGCCTACTGGCATGCCGAGGAAAACCGCGAGCTCAAGCGGGCCCTGCAGGCCGAACAGGTACGGGTCGAGCAGTTGCGCCAGCAGGTGGGCGTTCTGCAAGGCGCGGATCGAAACAGGGATGAACAAA
>DQAA01000086.1:0-144 GCA_003523465.1 Pseudomonas sp. | reverse complement strand
ACAGCAGTGCGGCTGGAAGAAGACCTTCGCCCCCTTGAGCGATGCGCTTGGCCCCGGCGACTGGTGCGAGCGCTGCGAGAAATGCAGTAGCAGCGACCTCACCCGCACTGCGGCCAATGCCCTCGACCGGACCCTGGCCGAGTG
>DQAA01000087.1 GCA_003523465.1 Pseudomonas sp. | reverse complement strand
GCTTCGCAGTCCGGCTCGTCGATGGCGCAAGCCTTCGGTACCGGTGCCGGGCCAGGTGCGGCAGCCGGAGCGGCCTGGGCCTGGGTCGGAGCGCTGCTGTCGCCACCGCTGGACACGGCGTTGAGCTTGCCGGTGGTGATGGTCGACTTCTCGGTGCTGGTCGCGGCCAGGGCACGGAGGTAGTAGGTGGTCTTCAGACCACGGAACCAGGCCATGCGGTAGGTCACGTCAAGCTTCTTGCCCGATGCGCCGGCGATGTACAGGTTCAGCGACTGCGCCTGGTCGATCCACTTCTGGCGACGGCTGGCAGCGTCGACGATCCACTTGGTTTCCACTTCGAACGCCGTGGCGTACAGGTCCTTCAGCTCTTGCGGGATACGCTCGATCTGCTGCACGGAACCGTCGTAGTACTTCAGGTCGTTGATCATGACCGAGTCCCACAGGCCGCGAGCCTTGAGGTCGCGAACCAGGTACGGGTTGATCACGGTGAATTCGCCGGACAGGTTCGATTTCACGTACAGGTTCTGGTACGTCGGCTCGATGGACTGCGATACGCCGGTGATGTTGGCGATGGTCGCGGTCGGCGCGATGGCCATGATGTTCGAGTTGCGGATACCTTTCTGAACGCGCTCGCGCACCGGTGCCCAGTCCAGGGTCTCGTCCAGGTTGACGTCGATGTACTTGGCGCCACGGGCCTCGATCAGGATCTGTTGCGAGTCCAGCGGCAGGATGCCCTTGGACCACAGCGAACCCTGGAAGGTCTCGTAGGCACCGCGCTCGTCGGCCAGGTCGCACGAGGCCTGGATGGCGAAGTAGCTGACCGCTTCCATGGAACGGTCGGCGAACTCGACGGCAGCGTCGGAACCGTAGGCGATGTGCTGCAGGTACAGCGCGTCCTGGAAGCCCATGATGCCCAGGCCGACAGGGCGGTGCTTCATGTTCGAGTTGCGAGCCTGCGGCACGGAGTAGTAGTTGATGTCGATCACGTTATCCAGCATGCGCACGGCGGTGTGCACGGTGCGTTGCAGCTTGGCGTGGTCGAGCTTGCCGTCGACGATGTGGTTCGGCAGGTTGATCGAGCCCAGGTTGCAGACGGCGATCTCGTCCTTGTTGGTGTTCAGGGTGATCTCGGTGCACAGGTTCGAGCTGTGGACCACGCCCACGTGCTGCTGCGGGCTGCGCAGGTTGCACGGGTCCTTGAAGGTCAGCCATGGGTGGCCGGTCTCGAACAGCATCGAGAGCATCTTGCGCCACAGGTCCTTGGCCTGGAGGGTCTTGAACACCTTGATCTTGTTGTACTCGGCCAGGGCCTCGTAGTACTCGTAGCGCTCTTCGAAGGCCTTGCCGGTCAGGTCGTGCAGGTCCGGCACTTCCGATGGCGAGAACAGGGTCCACTTGCCGTCTTCGAAGACGCGCTTCATGAACAGGTCCGGGATCCAGTTGGCGGTGTTCATGTCGTGGGTACGACGACGATCGTCACCGGTGTTCTTGCGCAGCTCGATGAATTCTTCGATGTCGAGGTGCCAGGTTTCCAGGTAGGCGCAGACCGCGCCCTTGCGCTTGCCGCCCTGGTTGACCGCGACGGCGGTGTCGTTGACCACTTTCAGGAAGGGTACGACGCCTTGCGATTTGCCGTTGGTGCCCTTGATGTAGGAGCCCAGCGCGCGCACCGGGGTCCAGTCGTTGCCCAGGCCACCGGCGAATTTCGACAGCATGGCGTTGTCGTGGATCGCGTGGTAGATGCCCGACAGGTCGTCCGGAACGGTGGTCAGGTAGCAGCTCGACAGCTGTGGACGCAGGGTACCGGCGTTGAACAGGGTCGGGGTCGAGGCCATGTAGTCGAAGGACGACAGCAGGTTGTAGAACTCGATCGCACGGGCTTCACGGTCTTTCTCGCCCAGGGCCAGGCCCATGGCGACGCGCATGAAGAACACCTGCGGCAGTTCGAAGCGCACGCCATCCTTGTGGATGAAGTAGCGGTCGTAGAGGGTCTGCAGGCCCAGGTAGGTGAATTGCTGGTCGCGCTCGTGCTCGATCGCCTGGCCCATGCGCTCCAGGTCGAAGCTGGCCAGTGCCGGGTCCAGCAGTTCGTACTCGACACCCTTGGCGATGTAGGCAGGCAGGGCCTTGGCGTACAGGTCGGCCATTTCGTGGTGGGTGGCGCTGTCGGTGACGTCGAGGAAGCCCAGGGCTTCGGCGCGCAGGGTGTCCATCAGCAGGCGGGCGGTGACGAACGAGTAGTTCGGCTCGCGCTCGACCAGGGTACGGGCGGTCATCACCAGGGCGGTGTTGACGTCCTTGATGGCCACGCCGTCGTAGAGGTTCTTCAGGGTTTCGCGCTGGATCAGCTCGCCATCGACTTCGGCCAGGCCTTCGCAGGCCTCGGAGATGATGGTGTTCAGGCGGTTCATGTCCAGCGGCGCGAGGCTGCCGTCGGCCAGGGTGATGCGGATGCTCGGGTGCGGCTGCACGACGGCGTCGGTGTTGCCGCGGGTGGCACGCTCACGGGCGCGCTGGTCGCGGTAGATCACGTAGTCGCGGGCGACTTTCTGCTCGCCGGCACGCATCAGGGCCAGTTCGACCTGGTCCTGGATCTCTTCGATATGGATGGTGCCGCCGGAAGGCATGCGGCGC
>DQAA01000487.1:2640-3184 GCA_003523465.1 Pseudomonas sp. | reverse complement strand
GGCGTTCATGCGCTGGCGGGGTGAGGTCGCTTTCGAGGTCGCGCAGGGCCTGCTCGAAGCTGTCGGCCTGCCAGAGGTTTTCTACCCGGGCATAGGCTTCGGCGTTGTCCGGGCTGGCGTCGAGCCAGGCGAGAAACGCCTGTCGCTGGTCGTCCGGCAGGGGCGCGTCGAGGCTGCGGGTGAACCAGGCGAGGGCCTGTTCTTCGCAGGTTTCGGGCAGGTCGTGNNGGTGCCCTTGAGGCAGGCGGCAAGGGCCATGCGCAAATCCTTTTCTACGGTGCTGAGCGAGATATCCAGGCGCTCGGCGATGGCGCTCTGGGGCAGGCCATGCAGGCGGTGGAGCAGGAGTATACGCTGCTGGCGCTCGGGCAGGCGGCGCAGCACTTCCTGCAGCTGGCGCAGTTGCTGCTGGCCCTGGACGTGGGACTCGGGGCCGGGTTGCGGGGTGGGGACCGAGGCGAGCTGGGCATCGTCGTCCGCGGCACATTCGAAACGGCGCTTGCTGCGCTGGCTGCGCAAATGATCGAAGGCCAGGTGCTGCGCA
>DQAA01000487.1:0-2629 GCA_003523465.1 Pseudomonas sp. | reverse complement strand
GGGCAACGCGCAGGTAGGCTTCCTGGGCAAGGTCTTCGGCCAGGTTCGCACAGCCCACCACCTTGGCCAGCATGCGCACCAGCACCGGTCGTTGGTCGACGAATAAAGCGTCCAGCTCGTGTTTGCCGACTCCCGGCTTCATGGCGCGTCTCCCCGTGCGAAGCGGGCGCATGGTAACAATTAATAAGAATTTTTCGCAATTGAGGTTTTTTCGGTTCGCTACCCTGACGGTCGGCGTTATGAACCAGGCAAGCGTTCCGATATGAAGTCTCACAAGCACGACATTCGCTATCAGGCTTATCGCTCGCAAGCCAGAAACCTCTCTGCCGAGCTGATTCGTGAACGCCCTGAGCTATTGCGTGAGGGCATCGATCCTGGGCTGGTGCGATTCGAGTCAATTTCAAACTCAGCGATCGAAGCCCGTAATGTCGACTGGCAAGAGTCCGAATCATATCCGTGGGAGGATGTACCCGGCTGGATGAACAGGGATCGTAAGGGCTTCGACCTGGCGCTTTGGTACGGTGCCGAACTCTGCGGCCTGTTCTACGCCACTCCCAGGCGCAGCAGCATCTGTATCAAGGTCATCCTGCTCGAAGGCAAGCCTGATCCTGCACATCCATTGAAGGGCGAGGTCGCCGCGCTCGCTTTGTTAGCGGTCGAATACTATGCGCGGATGATCAAATGCACCGAGATCGAAATCCAGGATCCCGAGCCTCTTGCGGTCAACTGGTATCAGGAACTTGGCTTCAGCTACACGGCAGATGGTCGGCTTGTCATTCGAGTCGATGGCTAATACGATTGATCTCCGATCTATTGGCACCGAGGTGCTTATGGCCGCTGCCAATCGCCAAGTGAAACCGCTGTCCACGTTCGATGTTGTCGCCCACTTCGAGGCAGAAGCGCGTCGTCTGGCTGGCAGTGTCTCCGCGACCCAGCTTCGCTTCCTCAAGGTGGCCAAGGCCAAAGGGAAGGAAATGGAGACTGTCGGGCAAATGGCCGGCGCTCGCGCCTGAAGGGTCAGATCTACCGGAAGCCGCCTACGGGCGGCTTTTTCATGGGCGATGCGCGACGCAGGCGCCATTAATCTCGCAGGAACATTCATGGAAGCCCTGAATCCCCCGCTTATCCGCGAAACCTTCCCCGTCGGCCCGCTGCAGTGCAACTGCACCATCATCGGCGACCCGATCACGAAAAAAGCCATCGTCGTCGACCCCGGCGGCAACCCCGACCTGATCATGCAGAAGCTCGACGCCCATGGCCTGAAGGTGGTCAGCATCATCCATACACATGCCCATCTCGATCACTTCCTCGCCTCCGGGCAGTTGAAGGAGAAGACCGGCGCGACCCTGCACCTGCACAAGGACGACCAGTTCCTCTGGGACAACCTGGAAATGCAGTGCCGCATGTTCGGCGTGCCCTATGTGCCGGTGCCTTCACCGGACCGCTGGCTGGCGGATGACGAGGAACTGGCCTGTGGTTGCGGCGTGGCCTTGCATACACCCGGCCATACCCCGGGCTCCATGAGTTTCTGGTTCGCCGATGCCAAGTTGCTGATCGCCGGAGACACCCTGTTCCGCCGTGGCGTGGGCCGTACCGATTTGTGGGGTGGCGATCAGGCGACTATCGTTCGCTCCATCAAACAGCGGCTGTACAGCCTCGACGAGGAGGCAACCGTGGTGGCCGGGCATGGCCCCGACACCCGTTTGGGCGAGGAAATGCGCGAGAACCCGTTCGTTCGCGCCTGAAGCCCAAGGGAATTTTTCCTGTGCGCCGCACTCCAAGCCTGGTGGCAAACCCAAAGCAGTTTGCCATCTACAACGAATTACTCGCAGGAGCTTGTCCATGTTCACCATGCGCCGTTTGATTATCGTCGCTACCGCCGCTGCCCTGATGACCGGCTGTGCCAGTCAGAACCCCTACGACAACCAGGGTGGTCAGGCGCAGGGCTCCTCAGGGATGAGCAAGACTGCCAAGTACGGCGGCCTCGGTGCGCTGGCCGGCGCTATCGCCGGTGCCGCCATCGATCACAACAACCGTGGCAAGGGCGCGCTGATCGGCGCGGCGGCAGTGGGTGCCGCGGCTGCGGGCTATGGCTACTACGCCGACAGGCAGGAAGCCGCGCTGCGCGAAAGCATGGCCAATACCGGCGTGGAAGTGCAGCGTGAAGGCGATCAGATCAAGCTGATCATGCCGGGCAACATCACCTTCGCCACCGACTCGGCGAACATCGCGCCGAGCTTCTACTCGCCGCTGAACAACCTGGCGAACTCGTTCAAGCAGTTCAACCAGAACACCATCGAAGTGGTGGGCTTCACCGACAGCACCGGCAGCCGCCAGCACAACATGGACCTGTCCCAGCGCCGGGCGCAGGCGGTGAGTACCTACCTGACGTCCCAGGGTGTCGATGGCTCGCGGGTGAGCGTGCGGGGCATGGGGCCTGACCAGCCGATCGCGAGCAATGCCGATGCCAACGGGCGGGCGCAGAACCGTCGGGTCGAGGTGAACCTGAAGCCGATTCCAGGGCAGAACTACCAGCAGTAATCTTTGACTTTGAGGGCCTCATCGCCGGCAACGCCGGCTCCCACAGGTTGCGCGTGCACTGCGGAATGAGCTGCGCCCCGGATGTTGG
>DQAA01000670.1:2388-6535 GCA_003523465.1 Pseudomonas sp. | reverse complement strand
AGGGCCTGGCGGATGCGTTCGGCAGCGGCGGCGTCGAGATGGGCCGGACCGATGAAGGGCAAGGTCGGGCTCGGGGCACTGCTGGCGAGGATGCGCAGGCCAAGGGTTTCATCGCTGTGATCGCGGGCGAGGTAATCCCAGGTCACGCTGTCGATGGCGGCGAGATCGCCCTCGCCGTTCTTCAGCGCCGCGAGGCTGTCGCGATGGCCGCCGGTGTAGCGGATGGCGGAAAAGAACCGGCCATCGCGCTGCAAGGGCGCGAGGCGATTGCGCAGCAGGTTCATGCCGGAGTTGGAGTCGGGGCTGTTGATCAGGCCGCGGCTGTCGAAGAAGTCGTCAAGGCTCTGGCGCGGGTCATCCTCACGGACCACCAGCAGGCTGCAATGCTCGCCGGCACCGGCATGGGGCAGTTCGTAGACGGGGCGGCCGATGACCCGGACCTTGCCGCGCAGCAGGGTCATCAAGGGGTAGCCGCAGGTCTGGGCGAACAGCAGGTCCGGCGACAGCCACAGGGCGGGAAGGTCGAGGTGGCTGGCGTCCTCGCGCTCGGCGCCGAGGCTTTCCAGCGCGCATTGCAGCCAGGCTTCGCTGGCCTCGCGTACTCGCGAAGGCGCCACGTACATCAGCAGTTCGGCGTAGGCCATGGGCACTCCGGGGTCAGGCGAACGGGTGTTCGGGGCTGTCGATGGGACGCAGGCTGTGGCGACGGATCAACTCGCCGTAGCCGTGCACCAGGTAGCCGCCGTTGCGGGCCAGCCATTGTTCGCGGCGCTGGCGGTAGACCCTCGGCAGGAAGTACCACGGCAAGCCCGGCAGGTCGTGGTGCACCAGGTGCAGGTTGAGGTGCAGGAACAGCCAGGCCCAGGGCCAGCCGGCCTCGTTGAGCACGGTGCGCTGCTCCGGGCGCTCGGCGGGACGGTGTTCGTAGAAGGAGCGCAGCATGGCCAGCGACAGCGCCGGGACGCTGGCGAGGAACACGTACTGGACGATGGACAGCGCGCTGTATTCGGCGATGAAGGCGAACATCAGCACGGTGCACAGGGCGTGGCTCAGCCACATGCGCCAGGCGTTGCGCTCGCCTCGTTTGAGCCGCGCCAGTTCTTCGCGGGCAAGGCCGAACAGCGCTTGCGGGGCACCGGTGAGCAGGCGGCCGGGGATGGTCTTGTCGAACCAGCGCAGGGCCTTGTTCAGCGGCGCTGCGCGTTGCCAATGCTGTTGGGCGAGGTAACGGCTTTCCGGGTCGAGGCCGGGCAGGGTCAGGTCTTCGTCGCGGTGATGCAGGAGATGGCTGTCGCGGTACAGCGTGTAGGGGTACCAGACGGCGAACGGCGCATAGCCGAGCAGTTTGTTCAGCCAGGGGAAGCGCGTCGGGTGGCCGTGGAGCAGTTCGTGCTGCAGCGACAGCCAGAGCACCAGCAGCGGGATCATCAACAGCAGGGTCAGGCCGGCGCCGAGCAGCGGGCTGCCCAGCAACAGGGCGAACCAGCCGCCATACACCCCGATCAGCAGCAGCCAGGTCGGCCACTCGCTGCGCCCGAGAAAGCTGGCGTGCAGGCGCAGCACTTCATCGCGCTGGGCGTCGTCGAGGTAATGGGGCATGGCGGGGGTCCTGAAATGGCGGATACCCCCTTGTGGGACGAGGCGGGAAAATCTTGCAGATCGATTGGTTATAAAAGGCATGGACTTTTGTTGTTTTTGAGGGCCTCATCGCTGGCAAGCCTCCCACAGTGTCCACGGCGATCACAAAACTTGTGGTCAACCCAAAACCCTGTGGGAGCTGGCTTGCCAGCGATAGGGCCCTCAAGAACACCGAAGCATTACCGGCCGTCTTCAACATCCTTGCCATTGGCATCGATCACCCGGCTCGACGGGTAGCGCGACGAGGCATAGCGCACCACCAGGATCGAGAACGACAGCAGCAGGATGCCGCCGCACAGGTACAGCAAGCCTTCGTCCGGCGCCTTGTGGTGCGAGACATCGCCGATCAGCAGGCGGGTCAGTGCAGTGATCGCCACGTAGAGCAGGAAGCGGATCGGCATGTGGTTGGTCTTGAAGTAGATCCCCACCATCGCGCCCAGTTCGAGGTAGATGAACAGCAGCAGGATGTCGTCGACGCTGACCCCGCCCTTGCCGAGCATGTCGATGAAGGTGGCGACCGCCGCGTAGGCGGTGATGGCACCGATGCCGAACAGGGCCAGGTAGTGGAACGCCTCGACGCACAGGTTGCCCAGCGAGTCGGCAGTGCCGTGCAGGCCCTTGCGCAGTTTTTCAGCCCATTTTGTGTTCACGATGCGGATTCCCTGATACGGCTTGGAAGAGGATGCGGCAGGCATATGACGGCTGTGCCTGCATGCAGTAAAAAGGCCAGCGGCCTCGCTTGAGAAGGCGACCGATTGCCGCAAGGCACGCCACCACGCCATCAGGTTGCAAAATCTGGGCTATAAAAAGGCCACTATCCAATGCAGGATGATTACTGTATAAATACCCAGTATTCGCAATTTCCTATTTTCGAAAAAGGCGTGAGGTGATGAATGGCCGTCGAAGTGGTGTACCGCAGCAGCCGCGACCTGGAGCGTTTGTTCATGGATAAAGCCGAAGCAGATCGTCATGACAAGATGCTCGAGCTGGCGGAAATGCTGGCCGAAGTCCTGAAAAAAGCCGTGCCGTCCCTGGATGAACAGCAGCTCGACGATATCGGCATCTACATGGCCAAGAACCGCGATGTGTTCGCCAAGGCCTTCAAGAGCCAGCCAGACGCCCTGTCNNAGTTGCTGGAAGCGCCCGCAGAAGCGGAGTAAGCGTCAGCCGTACACCAGACGCTCGGCCAACTGCTCGGCGACCCGCGCCGGCGAGCGTTTTTCCGCCTGGGCGTGGGCGAAGACCTCGGTCAGCCGGCTGGGGATCCGCGCCAGGTGCGCGGTGATTTCGGCGGGCGCCAGCCCTTGGTGGGTCAGCGCGACATAGATCAGCCCGCCGGAATTGATGATGTAGTCCGGGGCATAGAGAATGCCGCGGCTTTCCAGTTGGTCGGCCACCTGCAGGCTGGTCAGCTGGTTGTTCGCCGAGCCGGCCACCGCCGCGCAACGTAGCTGCATCACGCTCTGCCCGGTGAGGATCGAACCCAGCCCGCACGGGGCGAAGATATCGCAGGGCGTGCCCACCAGCGCTTCGGCAGCCACCGGCTGGGCGTCGAACTGTTCCATCGCCAGTTGCACCCTCCCCTGGTCATGATCGCTGACCAGCAGGTCGGCCCCCGCCGCATGCAGTTGCTCGGCCAGGGCATAGCCGACATTGCCCAAGCCCTGCACCGCTACCCGCAAGCCTTCCAGGTTGTCGCTGCCCAGGCGTGCCATAGACGTGGCGCGGATGCCGGCGAATACCCCCATGGCCGAATGCGGCGACGGATCGCCGGCGCGGGTGGTGCTGGTGACATGGCGGGTGGACTGGGCGATGCAGTCCATGTCGAGGGTCGAGGTACCGCTGTCGATGGCGGTGATGTAGCGGCCTTCGAGGGTTTCGATGAAGCGCCCGAACGCCTCGAACAGCGCCGCGCGATTTTCCACATGGGGGTTGCGGATGATCACCGCCTTGCCGCCGCCCAATGGCAAGCCGGCCAGGGCGGCCTTGTAGGTCATGCCCTGGGCCAGGCGGATGGCGTCGGTCATGGCGCTGTCGTCATCGGGGTAGGCCAGGTAACGACAACCGCCCAGCGCCGGGCCCAACTGCTCGTTGTGAATGGCGATCACCGCCTTGAGGCCGGTGGCCGGGTCGATGCACAGGTGCAGTGACTGGGTGCGGGTACTTTGCATGAGAGCGAACATCGCCAGGCCCTCGTTGACAGTGCTGAATCCAGTATAGGTGCGGCTTGAACGCCTGCCGGAGCACTGGACGAAACGCCATGCCAGGGCTAAAACAGAAGCTCTCAGCGGAGATCGCCATGAACCCACGCCACGCCTGTCTGGCCTGTCTGGAACGCACGCCCCCGGCCTTGTTCGAGGCCGGGTTGTGGGTGGCTGCCGAACATGGCGCCAAGCTCGATCCGGCGCAGGTGATGCGCGAGGTCAGGGCCTTGCAGCACGAGGTCAGCAACGACCTGCCGCTGCTGCCGCTGAACGAGCTGGCCCAGCCACTGCTGCGCAAGCTCTGC
>DQAA01000670.1:0-2351 GCA_003523465.1 Pseudomonas sp. | reverse complement strand
AGCGCCGTCGCGGCCAGCCGCTGGCGCTGGCCCTGCTCAGCCTGGAGTTGGCGCGGGGGTTGTCGATTCCGTTGGAGGGGGTGAATTTTCCCGGTCATTTCCTGTTGCGCGTACCGGGGGCGGATCACCTGCTCGACCCGTGTGGCGGGNNGGGCGCTTGTATCCGGCGGATTGTCGGGAGTTGCTCGGGCGCCAGTTCGGCCCGCAGGTGATGTTGACTGCGGAACATCTGCGCACGGCGAGCGCGCGGGAGATGATCCAGCGGCTATCGCGCAATCTGCGCCAATTGCACTCGACCCACGGCGACGATATCGCCGCGCTGAAGGATGCCGAGCGGGTGATGGAACTGGGCACGCCGCTGGCCAGCGATTATCTGGCGCGGGCGACCTTGTACCAGCATCTGGAGTGCCCGCAGGCCGAGCGCTATGACCTGGAGCATGCGCTGCTGCTGACCGATGATCCGATCCAGCGGTTGCGGCTGACGGAGCGGTTGGGGCATTTGCCCTCGGGGAAAAGATCGGTGCATTGAGGGTGTTCTTTCGGGCCTCATCGCTGCGGTGCGGCGATCCGACAAGCCAGCGATGAGGCCCGGGAGAACAACAAAGAACTAACCTGCAGCCGGCGTATCCGGCTGCCGCGAAGGATGGGCCAGCACGAACGCCGGATGCTCCTCCGCCAACCCCACCACCCGCAGGATCCGCGGATACCCGCCCAGGTCGATATTGAAGCGCTTGGCCGCATACACCTGCGGAATCAGGTAGACATCCGCCAGCCCCGGCTCCGCACCGAAGCAGAAGCCTTCATCGCCGATCAACTGCTCCACCGCCTCCAGCCCCTGGCTGATCCAGTGACCAATCCACTGGTTTACCGCCTCATCGCCCTGCCCCAGCTCACGCAGCCGATTGAGCACGCTGACATTGTGCAGCGGGTGGATATCGCAACCGATCAACGCCGCCACGCCCCGTACCCGGGCCCGTTGCACCGGGTCGTGGGGCAGCAGCGCCGGCTGTGGATAAACCTCTTCGAGGTACTCGATGATCGCCGGCGACTGCACCAGCAGTTCGCCGGAGTCCGCCTTGAGCGCCGGCACCCGGCCTTGCGGGTTGAGCGCGAGGTAGTGCTCCTCGCGCTGTTCGCCCTTGAGCAGGTTGACCGGCAGCGAGTGGAATTCCAGCTGCTTCAACGCCAGGGCGATCCGCACGCGGTACGACGAGGTGGAGCGGTAGTAGGTGAAGAGTTCCATGCTTCAAAGGCCTCTCAATGCGCCGCAACGACCTTGCCGCGACATTCGCCAAAGCCGATGCTGGCCACGCCATCACGCTTGGCGCGGGCGCGCAGGATGATTTCGTCGCCGTCTTCGAGGAACTTGCGCACCTCGCCCGACGCCAGTTCCACCGGGTGCTTGCCGCCCTCGGTGATCTCCAGCAGGCTGCCGAACTGCCCGGGCTGGGCACCGGACAAGGTGCCGGAACCGAACAGGTCGCCCGGCTGCAGTTGGCAACCGTTGACGCTGTGGTGCGCGACCATCTGCGCCACGGTCCAGTACATGCTCAGGGTGTTGCTCAGGGTCAGGCGGTGCGCCGGCAGGTTCTGCTCGCGCATGCCCTCGGTGAGCAGCAGCACTTCGAGTTCGATATCGAAGGCGCCGCCAGCCTGGTCACGGGTGTCCAGAAGGTACGACAGCGGTTGCGGGTCGCCGTTCGGACGGGCTGGCTGGGCACAACGGAAGGGCTCCAGCGCCTCGGCGGTGACCACCCAGGGCGAGACCGTGGAAATGAAGCTCTTGGACAGGAACGGACCCAGCGGCTGGTATTCCCAGGCCTGGATATCCCGCGCCGACCAGTCGTTCAACAGGCAGAAGCCGGCGATATTCTCGGCGGCATCACCCACCGGAATGGATTCGCCCAGCTCGTTGCCCTGGCCGATCCAGATGCCCAGTTCCAGCTCGTAGTCCAGGCGCGCGCAAGGGCCGAAGCTCGGCTCGGTCTGCCCCGCCGGCAGGGTCTGGCCCTTGGGACGCCGTACCTCGGTGCCGGACGGACGGATGGTCGAGGCGCGACCGTGATAACCGATCGGCACATGCTTNNGTAGTTGGGCAGCAGCGGGTTGTCGGGGCGGAACAGCTTGCCGACGTTCTTGGCGTGCTCGATGCCGACGTAGAAGTCGGTGTAGTCGCCAATCCGGGCAGGCAGGTGCAACTGGCATTCGGCCGAGGGATACAGGGCCGCTTGCAGTGCGGCCTGGTGTTCGCTGTGTTCACCCAGCAGTTCCAGCAGGCGCTGGCGCAGCGCGACGCGGGCCGGACGACCAAGGGCAAAGAAGGCGTTCAGCGCGCCGCCACGGGTCGCCTC
>DQAA01000077.1 GCA_003523465.1 Pseudomonas sp. | reverse complement strand
CTTCGGCGCGGTCTGCGACCAGGCGTCGAAGGCTTTGTCGGCAGCGCGCACGGCGGCGTCGACCTGGGCCGCGCTGGCCTCCTTGATGCTCACCAGGGTGGTCCCCAGCGACGGGTTCAGCACGTCATGGCTCNNGTTGATCAGCAGTTGGGTTTGCATGAGTCAGTCCTCGTCAGCATGTCGGGGTTATTTGCCGCTGCCGGCAACGCTTTCGCCGCCGCGGGTCAGGTAGTAGGCGCCAAGGATCGGCAGCATGGTCACCATCATCACCAGCATGGCGACCACGTTGGTGACGGGTACGTCCCGCGGCCGGCTGAGCTGGTTGAGCAGCCAGATCGGCAGGGTGCGTTCGTGCCCGGCGGTGAAGGTGGTGACGATGATCTCGTCGAACGACAGGGCGAAGGCCAGCATGCCGCCGGCCAGCAGCGCCGAACCGAGGTTCGGCAGGATGATGTAGCGGAAGGTCTGCCAGCCGTCGGCGCCGAGGTCCATGGAAGCCTCGATCAGGCTCTGGGAGGTGCGGCGCAGGCGGGCGATGACGTTGTTGTAGACGATCACCACGCAGAAGGTCGCGTGGCCGACCACGATGGTGAAGATCCCCGGCTCGATGCCCAGGGCCTTGAACGCCGAGAGCAGGGCGATACCGGTGATGATGCCGGGCAGGGCGATCGGCAGGATCAGCATCAGCGAGATGCCTTCCTTGCCGAAGAAGCTGCGCCGGTACAGCGCCGCCGAAGCCAGGGTGCCGAGCACCAGGGCGATCAGGGTGGCCAGGCACGCCACCTGCAGCGACAGCTTGATCGACTCCAGCACGTCAGCCCGCGAGAACGCCACGCTGAACCACTTCAGGGTAAAGCCCTGGGGCGGGAAGCTGAACGCCGCGTCTTCGGTGTTGAAGGCGTAGAGGAAGATGATCAGGATCGGGAAGTGCAGGAACACCAGCCCGCCCCAGGCCGCGAGACGCAGGCCCAGCGAAGCTTTTTCAGAGTGCATCGAAGGCCCCCAGGCGTTTGACGATGGACAGGTAGACGGCGATCAGCACGATCGGCACCAGGGTGAACGCGGCGGCCATCGGCATGTTGCCGATCGCGCCCTGCTGGGCGTAGACCATGCCACCGATGAAGTAGCCGGGCGGCCCGACAAGCTGCGGGACGATGAAGTCGCCCAGGGTCAGGGAGAAGGTGAAGATCGAACCGGCGGCGATGCCCGGCACCGACAGCGGCAGGACCACCTGCATGAAGGTCTGCCGTGGCGTCGCGCCAAGGTCCGCCGAGGCGTGCAGCAGCGACGGCGGCAGGCGTTCCAGGGAGGCCTGGATCGGCAGGATCATGAACGGCAGCCAGATGTAGACGAACACCATGAAGCGCCCCAGGTGCGAGGTCGACAGGGTGCTGCCGCCAACGCCGGGGATGCCGAGGATGAACTGCAGCACCGGCTCCAGGTGCAGCAACTGCACGAACCACTGGGCCACGCCGCCCTTGGCCAGGAGCAGGGTCCAGGCATAGGCCTTGACGATATAGCTGGCCCACATCGGCATCATCACCGCGATATAGAAAAACGCCTTGGTCTTGCCCGTGGTGTAGCGCGCCATGTAGTAGGCGATGGGGAAGGCCAGGGCGGCGCTGGCGATGGACACGGCGATCGCCATGGTCAAGGTGCGCACGATGATGTCGAAGTTCGCCGGGTTGAACAGCGCGGCGAAGTTGGCCAGGGTCAGGTCCGGCGTCACCGCCATGGTGAAGTCGTCGAAGGTATAGAACCCTTGCCACAGCAGGCCCAGCAGCGAGCCGAGGTAGATCGCGCCGAACCAGATCAGCGGCGGGATCAACAACAGCGCCAGGTACAGGTTGGGCTTGCGGTAGAGCAGGTTGGAGAAGCGCCGCATGGGCGATCCCGAATTCGGCGCCAGGGCCGTTTTTTCCAGGGCCAGGCTCATCTCAGCGACCCTCGCTCAGCACGGTTTCCTGCAGCGGCGTCATCGCCTCGCGGGCCCAGTGCGCGGCCAGGCGCTGACCTGGTTGCAGTTGGGCGGCGTCGGCCTGCCACTGGGTATTGGCCTGGCTGACATTGAGCAACTGGCCGTTGTCCAGTTTCAGCTCGTAGCGGGTGGCACTGCCCTGGTACTGGATATCGTGGAGCACGCCGCTGACCTGGATCTGGCCACTGACGGCGGCATCGCCGAGGCGGATATGTTCGGGGCGGATGGAGAACGGCTGCAGGTTGCCGCTCAACTGGCTGGCCAGTTCGTCGCGGATCACGTTGGAGGTGCCGACGAACTCGGCGACGAAGGTGGTCGCCGGCTTCATGTACAGGTTGCGCGGGGTATCCACCTGCTCGATGCGGCCGCGGTTGAACACGGCGACGCGGTCGGACATGGACAGCGCTTCGGTCTGGTCGTGGGTGACGAAGATGAAGGTGATGCCCAACTGGCGCTGGAGCTTCTTCAGCTCGGTCTGCATCTGTTCGCGCAGCTTCAGGTCGAGGGCGCCGAGGGGTTCGTCGAGCAGCAGGACGCGGGGACGATTGACCAAGGCGCGGGCCAGG
>DQAA01000638.1:2462-2654 GCA_003523465.1 Pseudomonas sp. | reverse complement strand
GGGTGCTCTCGCTCCGGGCGCTGGCGCGGATGCCCGATGCCCACGCCCTGGTGCGCGCCTTCACCTCGTCGAGCTGGTCAGCCGTCAGACTGTAGACGCGCACCTCTTCGGGTTGGATGCGCTCCACGTTGTCGATGGTCTGGGCAAACCACTCACGGGTCGAAACCGGCATCGACCTTCCCGGCCAGGTCC
>DQAA01000638.1:0-2339 GCA_003523465.1 Pseudomonas sp. | reverse complement strand
CCGCCAGTCCACTCCCAGGTCAACGTCGGTGCTGCGCCCTCCCGGGCTGATGGCGGTGAGCTGGGCGAAGGTGTCCTGGCGGCGGCGGGTCTCCACGATGTGGCCGGCAGCGCGCAACGCGGCGATAATCCGGTCAAGCGACGTACCGAACCGATCCTGGGCCTGCTGGACAGTGAACAGGTCCACGTCCTCGGTGGGCCGGTCGATCAGTCCGTGCTCGCGGATTGCTCCCGAGCCGGCTAGAGCGAAGCCGGCATCCTCGCCGACCGCTCCCAAAGCAACACGCGTGACACGCCGCCGCTCCTCCTGGTCCCAGCTCACACGACCACCCGAAGCCGGGGGAACCGCCCCTCCCACAAGCCGCGCACACGTGGATCCATGTTCAGGATCGGCCACATCTCCACCAAGCGATCCCGATTCATGAGCTGACGCTGCTCGTCAACAGTCCCCTCGGCCAACAACGCCTGGTAGGCCATGCGACGCCAGCCCAAGTCTGACACGTCCACCCCGAGCCGGTCAGCCTGCCAGCGCACAGAGTGCGGCAGGTCGATGAGGCCGCTGTAAGGCCCGCACAACTCATCGAGCGAGGCGGGCGCGTCGTAAGGCTTGACATCGCGCAACCGCACGCGAGCTGCTGTCACCTCAGCCATGGTCCGCCTCCCCTCAGCTCCCCCAAATTCTACCTGGCCTCCCGAAACTCGTCTGTATGCACTTTCGGGACAGATTGGTTTCGGTTACTACTTCCGGTGTGACCTGTCACCCGATGTGGCGGTGTTCTGTGAAGTCGTCGGGGTCGAAGGTTTTGCCCGCGCGTTTCCAGTGGCGGTCAAGGACGAAGAGGAGTTCGTCGCGGCCGTTCTCCTGGTCATTAGCCAGCACGGTGAATACGAGGCCGGGAGTGAACTTTCCAGCGTCTGCTCCCACTCATGATCTGTGTTGTCGACCTTTACTGGAGTGAGTGATATGCGAAGAATTCGTCGTCCAGGAGCAGCGCTGACTGTTGCTGCCCTTGCAGTCAGCCCAATCATCATCGCGACGCCCGCCTTCGCGCAGGCGGCGTCTCAGACCCAGGAATGACGTGCTGCGCTCGCCGATGTGCCCACCGAGTACGCCGTCAACTCCTCGAACGTCAAGTCGCTGTCGTCCGAGGCTACCGCGGGAGAGGAGCTCCCTGCACTCAATTCGGCAGGCGAAGCAACGGGGTTGCCATCCGCCAGGTCGACACGGGCGAAGAACAGTTGATCCAGCCGCTTGAAGCGGGGCGCGAGGCGGTCATGGCCGTTTGAGGCCGGCGAGGCCGAGGGCAACAGCGGCCCGGTCGACGGTGGCATTGACGTGGTCGATAAGAGCGCCGAGGCGGCTACCTCGTTGGCCGGGCTGAAACAGAGGGAGCATAAACTGCGCGTTCCGGCCGGTAGCGTTCGTTCCGGAAGGTCAAGGAAGTGGAACACATGTGACGCGTAGAGCACTCCCGTGTACAGGTTCCCACCGGCGGTGAGTAGTGTTGAAGCATTTGATTGGAGGGATCCATTGCCAGCAGGTATCCGGTCAGCTGTCCGACTGCGCTGACCGTTGCGCGAGCCTGGTCGACTTGGTGGCGATGGAAGCGCTTACACTGGGTTCCTGCCGCGCCAATAACGTCCGGTCCGCATACGACGACAGATTCGACATCAGCGCGGAAAGCACGAGAACCGCTGCAAAACCCAGGGCCGCAAATAGAACAGTGTCACGCCGTTCTGGACTCGGATCCGTCACGTAAGCGATCGCGGATCGCGACTGTGGCCGATATCAGAGCAACAGTGAGTGCCGGTGCAGCCACCATCACCACAACAACCACGAATCGGGTGACAACAAGGAAACGCCCGCACTCGGCGAGAAGTCGTATACACCTGCCGAAGACCGCAAAACCACGCGTTCCAGAGATTATCTCCTGGCTTGTTCGGGGCATCTGATCCTCCCTTGAATCGCATGGAATTTTAAAAAGCACCAGTCCTAATTAATGAGTAGTGGGAGAAGTTCGCTATAAGAGACTGTTCCTGAAGTTGCCTAAATACTGACTGGCAACTCTGGTGTGACCTCATCATCGACAGTTCTAGTCAGCGAAATAAGTCTGTTGAAACTGGAGTAGATCATTTTTGGATGCTCGTATATGATCGCTATCCGTTCGCCGTAAAAGGTATGAACAAGCACGGTTTCAACAAGTCCAATCCTATTAGGTTGATGAATCATAGGGCACCTCCTCGCTCCCTAGCGCTCGAGGGTTTGTCTGCGCTTTTACCCTTGGACGACTACTTGCGTTTAGAGACTTATTCCTAACTCGGCGTTTCGCTTAGGGCATT
>DQAA01000481.1 GCA_003523465.1 Pseudomonas sp. | reverse complement strand
CGGCTGGCTGACCCCCGGCATCTGGGCCGGTCCGGTCCTGCTGGCCGGCCTGCTGCTGGCCGAACTGCTGTACGTGCTGTTCAGCACCGAGAGCGGCGGCGCCATCGGCCACACCACCGTCGACGCCAAGGCAGTCGGCATCAGCCTGTTCGGTCCATACCTGCTGGTCGTGGAACTGGCCTCCATGCTGCTGCTCGCCGCAGCGGTCACGGCCTTCCACCTCGGCCGCAACGAGGCGAAGGAGTAATCACATGTCTGCTATCCCTCTCGAACATGGCCTGGCTGTCGCCGGCCTGCTGTTCAGCCTCGGTCTGGTCGGCCTGATGGTCCGCCGCAACATTCTCTTCGTGCTCATGAGTCTGGAAATCATGATGAACGCCGCTGCCCTGGCGTTCATCGTCGCCGGCGCCCGCTGGGGCCAGCCGGATGGACAGGTGATGTTCATCCTGGTGATCAGCCTGGCAGCCGCCGAGGCCAGTATCGGCCTGGCGATCCTGCTGCAGCTGTATCGCCGCTTCCACACTCTCGATATCGATGCAGCCAGTGAGATGCGCGGATGAACCTTCTCTTTCTGACTTTCGTATTTCCCCTGATCGGCTTCCTGCTGCTGTCGTTCTCCCGCGGTCGCTTCTCGGAGAACCTCTCGGCACTGATCGGTGTCGGTTCGATCGGCCTGTCGGCGATCGTCGCCGCCTGGGTGATCTTCCAGTTCAACGTCGCGCCACCGGAAAACGGCGTGTACTCGCAACTGCTGTGGACGTGGATGTCGGTCGACGGCTTCGCGCCGACCTTCACCCTGCACCTGGACGGCCTGTCGGTGACCATGCTTGGCGTGGTGGTCGGCGTCGGCTTCCTGATCCACCTGTTCGCCTCCTGGTACATGCGCGGTGAAGCGGGCTACTCGCGCTTCTTCTCCTACACCAACCTGTTCATTGCCAGCATGTTGTTCCTGATCCTGGGCGACAACCTGCTGTTCATCTACTTCGGTTGGGAAGGCGTGGGCCTGTGCTCGTACCTGTTGATCGGTTTCTACTACAGCAACCGCAACAACGGTAACGCGGCACTGAAAGCCTTCATCGTCACCCGTATCGGCGACGTGTTCATGGCCATCGGCCTGTTCATCCTGTTCCAGCAACTCGGCACCCTGAACATCCAGGAACTGCTGGTGCTGGCCCCGCAGAAGTTCCAGGCGGGCGACACCTGGATGGTCCTGGCGACCCTGATGCTGCTCGGTGGCGCGGTCGGTAAATCCGCCCAGCTGCCGCTGCAGACCTGGCTGGCCGACGCGATGGCCGGCCCGACCCCGGTTTCGGCACTGATCCACGCCGCAACCATGGTTACCGCCGGCGTCTACCTGATCGCCCGTACCAACGGCCTGTTCCTGCTCGCGCCGGACGTGCTGCACCTGGTCGGCGTGGTCGGCGGTGTCACCCTAGTCCTGGCCGGCTTCGCCGCCCTGGTACAGACCGACATCAAGCGTATCCTCGCCTACTCGACCATGAGCCAGATCGGCTACATGTTCCTCGCCCTGGGCGTTGGCGCCTGGGACGCGGCGATCTTCCACCTGATGACCCACGCCTTCTTCAAGGCCCTGCTGTTCCTTGCTTCCGGTGCCGTGATCGTCGCCTGCCACCACGAGCAGAACATCTTCAAGATGGGCGGCCTGTGGAAGAAACTGCCGCTGGCCTACGCCAGCTTCGTGGTCGGTGGTGCGGCCCTGGCCGCCCTGCCGCTGATCACCGTCGGCTTCTACTCCAAGGACGAGATCCTCTGGGAAGCCTTCGCCAGCGGTAACACCGGTCTGCTGTACGCCGGCCTGGTCGGTGCCTTCATGACCTCGCTGTACACCTTCCGCCTGATCTTCATTGCCTTCCACGGCGAAGCCAAGACCGAGGCCCATGCCGGCCANNGCGTGCTGATCGTCCTGTCGACCTTCGTCGGCGCCTGGATCCACCCACCGCTGGCCGGCGTCCTGCCGGAAAGCGCGGGCCATGCCGGCGGCGAAGCCAAGCACAGCCTGGAAATCGCCTCGGGCGCCATCGCCATCGCCGGTATCCTGCTGTCGGCCATGCTGTTCCTCGGCAAGCGCCGCTTCGTCAGCGCCGTCGCCAACAGCGGTATCGGTCGCCTGCTCTCGGCCTGGTGGTTCGCCGCCTGGGGCTTCGACTGGATCTACGACAAGCTGTTCGTCAAACCTTACCTGTTGATCAGCCATATCCTGCGCAAGGACCCGGTGGACCGCACCATCGGCCTGATCCCGCGCATGGCCCGTGGCGGCCACGCCGCCATGAGCAAGACCGAAACCGGTCAGCTGCGCTGGTATACCGCTTCGATCGCCGTGGGTGCCGTGCTCGTGCTCGGCGCCGTTTTGATGGCTGCGGTCTGATATGAACCTTGCGACTTTGCGAAAGGAATTGAGCCCGTCATGATTTTGCCTTGGCTGATCCTGATCCCCTTCATCGGCGGCCTGCTGTGCTGGCTGGGTGAGCGCTTCGGCGCCACCCTGCCGCGCTACATCGCGCTGCTGACCATGTCCCTGCTCCTTGGTATCGGCCTCTGGCTGTGGGCCAACGGGGACTACACCCTCGCCCCTGCCCCCGGCGCCGCGCCGCAATGGGCCGTCGAGTTCAAGGTCCTCTGGATCGAGCGCTTCGGCATCAGCCTGCACCTGGCCCTCGACGGCCTGTCGCTGCTGATGATCCTGCTCACCGGCCTGCTCGGTGTGCTCTCCGTGCTCTGCTCGTGGAAAGAGATCCAGCGCCACGTCGGCTTCTTCCACCTCAACCTGATGTGGATCCTCGGCGGCGTGGTCGGCGTGTTCCTCGCCCTCGACCTGTTCCTGTTCTTCTTCTTCTGGGAAATGATGCTGGTGCCGATGTATTTCCTCATCGCGCTCTGGGGTCACAGCTCCTCCGACGGCAAGAAGACCCGGATCTACGCAGCGACCAAGTTCTTCATCTTCACTCAGGCCAGCGGCCTGATCATGCTGGTGGCGATCCTTGGTCTGGTGCTGGTCAACTTCAACAACACCGGCGTGATCACCTTCGACTACAGCCAGCTGTTGAAAGCCGACCTGCCGGCCGGTACCGAGTACCTGCTGATGCTGGGCTTCTTCATCGCCTTCGCGGTGAAGCTGCCGGTGGTGCCGTTCCACTCCTGGCTGCCTGACGCTCACGCCCAGGCACCGACCGCAGGTTCCGTCGACCTCGCCGGTATCCTGCTGAAGACCGCGGCCTACGGCCTGCTGCGCTTCGCCCTGCCGCTGTTCCCGAATGCCTCGGCCGAGTTCGCGCCGATCGCCATGACCCTGGGTCTGATCGGGATCTTCTACGGTGCCTTCCTGGCCTTCGCCCAGACCGATATCAAGCGTCTGATCGCGTTCTCCAGCGTTTCGCACATGGGCTTCGTCCTGATCGGCATCTACTCCGGCAGCCAGCAAGCCCTGCAAGGCGCGGTGATCCAGATGCTCGCTCACGGCCTGTCGGCCGCCGCGCTGTTCATCCTCAGTGGCCAGCTCTACGAGCGCCTGCACACCCGTGACATGCGCCAGATGGGCGGCCTGTGGCACCGCATCGCCTACCTGCCGGCCATCAGCCTGTTCTTCGCCGCCGCCTCCCTGGGCCTGCCGGGTACCGGCAACTTCGTCGGCGAGTTCCTGATCCTGCTCGGCAGCTTCGTCAGTGCCCCGTGGATCACCGTCATCGCCACTTCGGGCCTGGTGTTCGGTTCGGTCTACTCGCTGATCATGATCCACCGCGCCTATTTCGGCCCGTCGAAGTCCGACGAAGTCCTGGCCGGCATGGACAACCGCGAACTGATCATGGTGCTTGGCCTTGCAGTCCTGCTGATCGTGCTTGGCGTCTACCCGCAGCCGTTCCTCGACACCTCCGCCGCCACCATGAGCGGTGTGCAGCAGTGGCTCGGCTCCGCTTTCACTCAACTCGCTTCGGCCCGGTAAGAGCGCTATGGACCTGACGATTCAACACTTTATCGCGCTTGCGCCGCTGCTGATCACCACCATCACCGTTGTCGTGGTGATGCTGGCGATCGCCTGGCGCCGCAATCACTCGCAAACCTTCCTGCTGTCGACGGTGGGCCTGAACCTGGCCCTGCTGTCGATCCTGCCGGTCCTGAAGATCGTGCCCCTGGCAGTCACCCCGCTGCTGACCATCGACAAGTTCGCCTGCCTGTACATGGCGCTGATCCTGGTCGCCACCCTGGCCTGCGTGACCCTGGCGCATGCCTATCTGGGCGATGGCGGTTCGGGCTATCCGGGCAACCGCGAAGAACTGTACCTGCTGATCCTGATGGCCGCCCTCGGTGGCCTGGTCCTGGTCTGCGCGCAGCACCTGGCGGGCCTGTTCATCGGTCTTGAACTGCTCTCGGTGCCGGTCTACGGCCTGGTGGCGTACGCCTTCTTCAACAAGCGTTCCCTGGAAGCCGGCATCAAGTACATGGTGTTGTCGGCCGCCGGTTCCGCGTTCCTGCTGTTCGGCATGGCCCTGCTCTACGCCGACGCCGGCAGCCTGGCGTTCGACACCATCGGCAAGGCCCTGGCCGCAACCAGCATGCCTAGCCTGATGGCCCAGCTGGGCCTGGGCATGATGCTGGTCGGCCTGGCCTTCAAGCTGTCGCTGGTACCGTTCCACCTCTGGACCCCGGACGTCTACGAAGGTGCTCCGGCACCGGNNCCGGTCGCCGCCTTCCTGGCCACCGCCAGCAAGGTCGCGGTATTCGCCGTGGTAGTGCGCCTGTTCATGCTCTCCCCTGCCGCCAGCAGTGGCGTGCTGACCACCGTGCTGTCGGTGATCGCCGTTGCCTCGATCCTGGTCGGCAACCTGCTGGCCCTGACCCAGAGCAACCTCAAGCGTCTGCTGGGTTACTCGTCGATCGCCCACTTCGGTTACCTGCTGATCGCCCTGGTGGCGAGCAAGGGTCTGGCCCTGGAAGCCATCGGCGTCTACCTGGTCACCTACGTGATCACCAGCCTCGGCGCCTTCGGCGTGATCACCCTGATGTCCTCGCCGTACAACGGCCGTGACGCGGACGCCCTGTACGAGTACCGCGGCCTGTTCTGGCGCCGTCCGTACCTGACCGCCGTACTGACCGTGATGATGCTGTCCCTGGCCGGTATCCCGCTGACCGCAGGCTTCATCGGCAAGTTCTACATCATCGCTACCGGCGTCGAGTCGCAGCTGTGGTGGCTGACCGGTGCCCTGGTCCTGGGTAGCGCCATCGGCGTCTTCTACTACCTGCGCGTGATGGTCACGCTGTTCCTGATCGAGCCGAACCTGCGTCGTCACGATGCACCGCTGAACTGGGAACAACGCACCGGCGGCGTCATGCTGCTGGCGATCGCCATCCTGGCCTTCGTCCTCGGCGTCTACCCGCAGCCGCTGCTGGACCTGGTGCAACACGCCGGCCTGCAACTGGTTGGCTGATCCAGCGCCTCGTCGCTAGCCACCGGCTGAAAAACAGACACCCCGCTCAGGCGGGGTGTTTTTTTTCCAGCGTTTTTCACTCTCCCTCCCTGGCATCCGTCGCGCTGCAACCCGGGTCTCCCCTGATTCGCAGCGATCCCAAAGCCCTCCTTGTCCAGTTCGCCCCTGCTAACCGAGAACCAGACCGTCCTGGGCTGGCATGTCGCCCCGTGGTCCGGGCAAGGCCGCGCGGCGCAACTCGTTGTCGGCACGCGGCAGCCAGACCTCCGGATTGGGCATCCCGCTGGGAGAAAGCTCATGGGTCATTTCGAACTCGGCGCGTACCGACCAGCCACAGGCTTCGGTGGTGCATTGCAGGTAAGCCACCCGCAGGAAGATGTGCCGCCCCTCGCTGGTACGAATGCGCATACGGCTTTTGCAATGGGGGCATACGAGCTTGTAAGTACTCACTGCTGACTCCTTGCCGACGACGGCACAAGGACCCTGAAGCAGCGCACAGTGCGTCTATAACGGTAATTCATTCCTATTCCAATCTCCTGTAAGCTCAAAACAAGTGAAGGAAATTTCCTATGCAATTCATGGAAACTTCTGATATCTAAATTCCCCAAACGAGTAGTGCTCGATGTTGCAAAGAGAGACAATGCGTTTTGCGTATTTTTTTGCCGAACATTATATCAGCACCTCACAGGATTACTCGTTATGAGTATCAATGGATTTGCTGCGGTGCTTGCCCGGATGAAGCTCGTTACCCAGTCAGCCACCGACTCAGGACTGTCTTCAGCGCTCGGAGTCAGCCCGCAGACCGTCAGCAGTTGGAAAGGACGCGACAGCATCCCATACGCGATATGCGTAGAGCTCGCCGATAAACATGGCATTTCCCTCGACTGGCTGCTGGTGGGCGAAGGCCCGCGCTTTCGAGTCCATACCCATCAGGCCATGTACCCCGCCGCCGACCCGGATTGGGAAACCCAGTTGATGGCCGAGCTGCGCCTGCTCAGCCCCGCCGACCAGCGCGCCATTGCCCTGGCGATCCAGGAAAAACACCGGCTGCGCGTACTTGAGCAGCAGATCGAAGCCATCAACAGCCGCCTGTCGCCCATCGATCTGGTTGAGTCATGAGCCGCGCATGCGCTGGACGATCTCGCGCAGCGAGGCGCCATCCAGCCAGATCATCACCTTGATGACGATCGGGATCACCACCACCGCACCGATGAAGGCCGCCTCCCCTCCCGACAGAAAGGGCCCGATGGAGCGCATCAGCGGTGTGAACAGATAACCGACCCCCGCGGACAACAGCAGCGAACCGATTCGTTGCCATGCCTTGAGAAAGCCGCGGGTGCTGGCCACCAGCCAGGCGCCGAGCACCGAACCGAACAGCACATCCCCCTCCACAGACGGCAATGCAGCCGCCAGCCCCAGGCCGATGAACAACGTGGACAGCGTCGAAGTGGTCGGATCGCTCATGAACGCCACCCTCCCCTGGTTTCCTCAACGCACTCCACCACCGTCAGGTCCGCCCCCAACTGCACGCGGGTCGCCTCCGCCACCGCACGCCAATAGAGCTGGGCCAGTGAAGGGCGGGTGCCGTCACCCGGCAGGTCGAGCAAGGTCCGATAGCCACGCCCACGCAATTCCTTGCGCCAAGTGGAAAATTCCTTCGCCACTTTGCTGGCCGCAACCCGGGCACTCACCTCGAGCCGCGCCGGGCTGACCTCCGCTTCCAACTGCAGTTGCCGACGCAACAGCTTGAGGTCGATCGCCGGCCAGAACGGGTCGCTGTCCACCAGGAAACGGCGGTCTTCATACCCTGGCGCAAGGCAGTCATCAATGGATTGCATGCAAGGCTCCTCGGCTCAGGACAGCGCGGGTTGGTGTTTGAGGATGCCGTAGCGCAACGCCTTGATCACCGCGGCGACCCGGGAGTGCACCGACAGCTTGCGCAGCACGTTGCCGACATGGAAATTCACCGTCGACTCCTTGCACGAGAGGATCTGCGAAATTTCCCAGGAGGTTTTCCCGACAGCGCACCAATACAGCACTTCTTCTTCGCGCCGGGTCAGGGTTGGCGGATCGATGGCGAGTGGCGCCGGGGCAGCAACGGAAGCGGATGGCATGGACATTCTCCTGCAAGGTCCGGGGCTTGCCCGGCACGATTGACGATGGGAGAACGATACGGATCGGCCTGCTTGTAGGACCAGTCGCACAACCTGTAGCTAACGTAGCTACAACTCATCGGGGTGAAGTCACTCAGCCTCATCGGAAGAAAGTGGTGATTTCACAGCCCTTTCGTTCGTCTGATCTCACATTGCCTGCCAGACCAAACCTGTTGGAGCTGTAAGATGCCGTCACCGCTGTCCCTGCATTCTTCCCTGTGCCTGCTCGGCCTGACCCTCGCCGGCGGTGCCGTCGCCCAGACCACCGATACCCCGGCAACCGGCAGCGTCGAACTGGGCCAGGTGCTGATCCAGGGCCAGGAGCAGGATGAACTGCAGGCGGCCCAGGAGCGGCTGCGCCAGGTACCGGGCGGCACCAACCTGGTGGACATGCAGCGGGTCGGCCAGGGCCGTGTCGCCAGCAACCAGGATGTACTGGCCTACCAGGCCGGGGTCTTCGCCCAGTCCGCCGGCAACGACGGTATTCGCCTGTCGATCCGCGGCTCGGGGA
>DQAA01000254.1 GCA_003523465.1 Pseudomonas sp. | reverse complement strand
GGCGAGATGCTGCAGCGCATCACCCTGGCGGTGGAGGCCATCCGCGACATGAACCGGCAGATCGCCACGGCGGCGGAAGAGCAGACCAGCGTCGCCGAGGACATCTCGCGCAACCTGGTGGAAATCACCCGCATCGCCACCGACAACCAGGACGCGGTGCAGCGCACCGAGCGTGCCGGGCATCGCCTGCACGAGCTGTCTGGCCAGCTGGGTGAGGTGACGGCGCGCCTGAGCGCCTGATTCTTCCGCCAAAACCAGGGGGAAATCCGCCACTCTGCGGCGAAATGGCCGCAGCAGATGGCGGAATTCCGCCAGAAAAACCGCGAAATATGGGGTGCGACCATGCGCCTCGCCTATTAGCCGTTGGTCGCTGGAAAGTTGGCCTGCTTCGTGCTTAAGCAGCCCGGCGCAGGCTACGGCCCGCATGAACGACCATGGGCTGCAACGGCAGCCACGGCACAAGACCGCACCCCGTATCGAAGATACCCCAGCCATTCGCCAACGGGCGGCCCGGCAATCGTCCGGCCGACACCCTGTTAGGCATTCGAGTGAGCAGAACCATAAAAGCAGGGCGTGCAACCGGGCGCGGCGGTCCAGCCAATACCTTCACTTCAATTGGATGAATTATGAAAAAAGTCCTATTGGCGCTCCTGTGCCTGAGCGTCATTGGTTGCTCCAAGCCCAGTGAACCGGAAAAGACCGTCGACGTACTGCTGATTGGCGGGGGCATCATGAGTGCCAGCCTCGGCACTTACCTGCACGAACTGCAACCTGACTGGTCGATCAATATCTACGAGCGCATGGACCAGGTCGCCGAAGAAAGCTCCAACGCCTGGAACAACGCCGGTACCGGCCACTCCGCCTTCTGCGAGCTGAACTACACCAGCGAAGCGGCCGACGGCACCATGGATATCAGCAAGGCTGTGGGCATCAACGAGCAGTTCGAGATCTCCAAGCAGTTCTGGTCCTACCAGATCGAGCAGAAGGTCCTGAACAACCCGAGCTCGTTCATCAACAACGTGCCGCACATGAGCTTCGTCTGGGGCGACAAGAACGTCGAGTTCCTGCGCAAGCGCCACGCCGCCCTGCAGCACAGCTCGCTGTTCCGTGGCATGGAGTTCTCCGAAGACCACGCGCAGATCGCCAAGTGGGTACCGATCGTCATGGAAGGCCGCGCCGCCGACCAGAAGATCGCCGCAACCCGCATGAACATCGGCACCGACGTCAACTTCGGCGAAATCACCCGCCAGCTGGTGGGCTCGCTGACCAAGAGCGACAAGGTCAGCCTGAACCTGCGTCATGAAGTCCGCGACATCAAGCGCAACGCCGACAACACCTGGACCGTGGTGGTCGCCGACCTTGGCAACAAGGGCGTGGAAACCAGCGTCAAGGCCAAGTTCGTGTTCATCGGTGCCGGTGGTGGCGCCCTGAAACTGCTGCAGAAGTCCGGCATTCCGGAAGCTGACGGCTACGCCGGCTTCCCGGTGGGCGGCCAGTTCCTGATGACCGACAACCAGGACATCGTCTCGCGCCACAAGGCCAAGCTGTACGGCAAGGCCTCGGTCGGTGCACCGCCGATGTCGGTTCCGCACCTGGACACCCGCATCATCGACGGCAAGGAAGTGCTGCTGTTCGGTCCGTTCGCGACCTTCTCCACCAAGTTCCTGAAAAACGGTTCGCTGCTGGACATGTTTGCTGCGCTGAACACGCACAACATCATGCCGATGACCCATGCCGGCATCGACAACATCGACCTCAGCACCTACCTGATGGGCCAGCTGATGCTCAGCTTCGACGACCGCATGGCTGCCCTGCGCGAGTACTTCCCGAACGCGAAGAACGAAGACTGGAAACTGCTGCAGGCCGGCCAGCGCGTGCAGATCATCAAGAAAGACCCGGTGCATGGCGGCATTCTGCAGTTCGGTACCGAGGTAGTGGCTTCCGCAGACGGCTCCATCGCTGCGCTGCTGGGCGCATCGCCAGGCGCCTCGACTGCTGCGCCGATCATGCTGAGCGTGCTGGAAAAGACCTTCAAGGACCGCATCAAGAGCCCTGAGTGGCAGGCCAAGCTGAAGGAAATCGTGCCGACCTATGGCCAGAAGCTGAACAACAATCTCGAGCTGACCAACCAGACTCGTGAGTGGACCAGTTCGCGCCTGGGCCTGCTGTATGTTCCGGTGCTGCCGGAAGAGCAGCCGGTAGCTGTTCAGTAATACCGTTGGGGGCCGCAAAGCGGCCCCAAACTGCTACGCCATCAGTGTTTCTTCTTCCCCGGGTGAGTGCGCAAGGCACCACCCGCTTCGCCTCCAGGTAAATCACTGGGGACAGGCACGAAAAAGCCCGCTTGATGCGGGCTTTGACGAAGAGCGATCTGGTCGGAGAGACAGGATTCGAACCTGCGGCCTTCTCGTCCCGAACGAGACGCGCTACCTGGCTGCGCTACACTCCGATGACGAAAATTCTACTCAGAAATCCCGCCTCGACAAGCCCCCGATTCAGATAGGTCAGGGGCTTTTTTTCGAAAGCTCTTACAGCTCTTTGACGGTGCGGATCTGGTCCTTGTTGACCCGAGTGCGCTTGCCGTCCAGTTGCTCGAACTCGTAGAAGCCAGAATCGTCATCGTAGCTCGGGGTGTCGACAGCCTGGATTTCGCGCCCGTCGTTGAGGGTGATCACGGTAGGCGAGGCGCAGCCGGCCAGGGCACCGATACCGAGAGCGAGCAGGAATGCGGGAAGGGTCCGTTGAATCATGGGTAAATCTCCAATAATGAGGCCGTACAGTTCGTTAAGACGCAAACAGTTACAGCAAGTTCCTTGCGAAATTGAGGGTAGCGCCTGATCGCGACATTGACCGGGAACAATACCGCGCCGGGTTGCTCGCGCGGGGCAAGGTTGCCCTGTGATATAACTCCGGCCATTCCCTTCCCTTAACGGACCCCATGCCATGAAAGCCAAGGCAGACGCGCCCTTCGTGCCGCTCAACATCGCCGTCCTGACCGTCAGCGATACCCGCACCTTCGAAACCGACACCTCCGGCCAGGTCTTCGTCGACCGCCTCGGCGAAGCCGGGCACAACCTCGCCGAGCGGGTACTGCTCAAGGACGACCTGTACAAGATCCGCGCCCAGGTCGCCACCTGGATCGCCGATGACAGCGTGCAGGTGGTGTTGATCACCGGCGGCACCGGTTTCACTGGCCGCGACAGCACCCCCGAAGCGGTGGCCTGCCTGCTGGACAAGCAGGTGGATGGTTTCGGCGAGCTGTTCCGGCAGATCTCCCTGGCCGATATCGGCACCTCCACCGTGCAGTCCCGCGCCCTGGCCGGCCTGGCCAATGGCACCCTGGTGTGCTGCCTGCCGGGTTCGACCAATGCCGTGCGCACCGGCTGGGACGGCATCCTTGCCGAGCAACTGGACAACCGTCACCGCCCGTGCAATTTCGTCCCGCACCTGAAGCAGGCAGCGCCCTGCGAAACCCGTGGCTGAGGCGCCGGCGGTCAAGCCGCTGATGCCGAT
>DQAA01000255.1 GCA_003523465.1 Pseudomonas sp. | reverse complement strand
CAGCGACGAGCAGGACCCGCGCCGCGCCCTGGCGCCCACCAGCAACCAGCAGACCACCGGTCGGGGTTGTGGCGGCGAAGGGGTCGGCTGGATCCGCGCAGTCGGCGGCTGGGGTGATTTCGATGGCGGCCACAATGCGGCCAACATCGACCGCGACCTGTCCGGTTTCCTGATCGGTTTCGACAACAACCTCAACGACCAATGGCGCGCCGGTATCGCCGCTGGCTACACCAACAGCAGCATCAATGCCAAGGACAAGGGCCAGGACGCCTCGGTGGACAGCTACCACCTGGCGACCTACCTGAGCTTCCAGGCCGATGCCTTGAGCGCGCGCCTGGGTGCCGGTTACACCTGGCATGACATCGACAGCAAGCGCTACGTCGCGGCCGGCAGCTACAACGAACGCCTGAAGTCCAGCTACAAGGCGCGTACCGCGCAGGTGTTCGGTGAACTGGCCTACGCCATCGATGCCAACGGCGTCGCGCTGGAGCCGTTCGCCGGCCTGGCCTACGTCAACCACGAAAGCGACAAGGCCAAGGAGAAAGGCGGGGCAGGGCGCCTGGAAGCCAGCACCGACCAGGATGCAACGTTCTCCACCGTCGGCCTGCGGGTGGGCAAGTCGTTCACCCTGGACAACGGCGCGACCCTCACCCCGCGTGGCAGCATCGGCTGGCGGCATGCCTTCGGTGACACCAAGCCGGATGCGGACCTGCGCTTCATCGAGGGTGGTGCCGGGTTCAGCAACTCGGGTGTGCCGATCGCCCGTGATGCTGCGGTGGTCGAGGCGGGCGTGGACCTGAGCGTCGGCGAGAAGGGCAAGCTGGGCCTGGGTTACTCCGGGCAACTGGCCAGCGAGAGCCGCGACAATGCGGTGACCGTGAGCTTCAGCCTGGAGTTCTGAGTCCGGAGTGATTGGGACCGCAAAGCGGTCCCAATTGCTTGCGGCATGCGCTATCGTCCTGATGTCATTCTCCACCCAAGGTCGCCGCATGGCGCGTCTCTACGTCACCCTGAGCCTTCTGCTCTACCTCCTGGCCTTGTGCCTCGACGCCGTCCACCTCGCTGGCGGCACCGTCATTACGTCTTTGCAGGCCCTGTTCCAGGGGCCGTGGGGCGTGGTCTTCGGCCTGTTCGGCTGGTTCGCCAACCCCTTGTTCGGCCTCGCCTTGCTGCTACGCCGGCGCCTGCGTTGGCTGGCGTTGTTCCTCGGGGCATGGGCGTTCTACCTGGCGGTGGTGAGCCACGGCATCCAGCGCCTGCCGGACAACATCAACTACAGCTTCCACGACGTCAGTGGTTTTGGCCCCGGTTACTACCTCTGGGCCCTGGCGATCCTCGCGTTCTGCATCGGCCAGGCCTGGTGGTGCAGCCGCGGGCGCAACGCCGAGGTGCCGCGCTGGGGGTTGGCCGAAGGCGGGCTGGCGCTGTTGCTGCTGGTGGTGATGGTGATCGGCCTGCGCGATGAAAGCCTGCGTTTCGACTTCGACAAACTCTTCGACGTCCCGCCCTCGGTCTGGGAAATGCCGCCACCGGTGCGGGGAGAGTCGATCTGATGAGCCAGCTCACGTCCCAGGCGCTGATCGCCATGGCCATGAAGAACCCGGTCAATGCCGGGCTGATGGACATCCTCGTCGGCCTCGACCTGCCGCACTGCATGCTCACCGCCGGCTGCCTGTTCCAGGCCCTGTGGAACCTGCGCATCGGCCGCGAACCGGCCTGGGGCGTGAAGGACTACGACGTCATCTACTTCGACCATGACCTGTCCTGGGAGGCCGAGGACCAGGTGATCCAGCGAGTCCGCGCGGCCTGCGGCGCCTTTGCCGACCAGGTCGAGGTGCGCAACCAGGCGCGGGTGCATCTCTGGTACGAAGAAAAATTCGGTGTGCCCTATGCGCCGTTGCTCAAGGTCACCGATGGCATCGACCGCTACCTGGTGCGCTCGACCTGCGTCGGCCTCGATGTGCGCAGCGGCGAGCTGTACAGCACCTGGGGGCTGCAGGACCTGCAGCAGGGCGTGCTGCGCAGCAATCCGCTGAATGACCAGCCGGAGATGTTCAGGCGCAAGGCCGAGAGCTATCGCGAGCGGTGGGAGTGGTTGCGGATCGTGGAGTGAGGGTGTTCTTCCGGGCCTCATCGCCGGCAACGCCGGCTCCCACAGGTATTTGCGTACACCGCAGAACCTTGTGGGAGCCGGCGTTGCCGGCGATAGGGCCATCAGCTACATCACAAGTCTCAAGCCTTGCGCTTGAGCGGCTCACCCTCGAATTTCACCCCGGCCAGGCCGTGGGCAATCAGGGCGCGGATGTTGCCGTGGTCGGTGCCTTCCGGCGTGGCCACCACCGAGCGGTAGTGCTCGCCGAAGGCCAGCAGGGCTTCCTCGTCGCTCAGGCCTTCCAGCAGGGCCAGGCCGAGTGTCTTGCAGGAACCTTCGTTCTGCCCGGCAGCGCTGGCGACGCCACCGTTGTCGAAAGCGGTCTGCTGGTAGTCGTAGTGTTCGGCAACGAACGCCAGGGTGTCGGCGAAGGCGTGCTCGCCGGTGGTCAGGCTGGCGCGCAGGTGAGTCAGGTCAGTCATGGGTTTTTCCTTTGGCGAACGCGGCTTGCTGCTCGGCGCTGGCTTCTTTCTGGTATTGGCTTTTCCATTGGTCGTAAGGCATGCCGTAGACCACCTCACGGGCGTCATCCAGGCTGACGTCGATCTGGCGCTCGTCGGCGGCGGCCTTGTACCACTTGGACAGGCAGTTGCGGCAAAAGCCGGAGAGGTTCATCAGGTCGATGTTCTGCACGTCGGTACGGTTGCGCAGGTGGTCGACCAGGCGACGGAACGCCGCCGCTTCGAGTTCGAGTTGTTCTTGCGGGGTCATGGCTTTCTCGTATCAGGCGATTCGGTTCTTCAGGTGGCGGCCACCGTTGATGACCACGTTGGTGCCGGTGCTGTAGCGGCTTTCGAGAAGGAACAGCACCGCGTCGATCAATGGCTGGGCGCCGGGCTCGAATTCCAGCAGGGCCTTCTTCAGGGTCTGCTGGCGGTAGTGCTCGTCGCCGCCTTCCTTGAGGATCAGCAGCCCCGGCAGCACGCCGTTGACGCGCACGCTCGGCGCGTATTTCTCGGCGAACGACAGCACCATGTTCTGCAGCGCGGCCTTGGTCGCGGCATAGCCGATATGGCTCTTGCTGCCGCGGGAGGAGGTTTCGTCGCAGATATGGATGATGTCAGAACGCTCGAGCTTGAGCAGTTGTTCGCCCAGGGCCAGGTTCAGGTGGTAGGGCGCCTCGACGTGGAGCTTGAACATGGTGTCGAGGTTGTCGAGGTCGTCGTCCAGCCAGAGCGAGGCGTTATGGACGATGGCGCGCAGGCCGTCGTAGTGGCTGCGCAGGTGTTCGATCAGCGCTTCGCGGTCGCGTTCGCTGCACAGGTCGGCCTGGAACGGGATGATGTTCGGGTGCGCGGGAGTGGTGATCTTGCTGCGGCTGGCGCTGACCACCGTGTGGCCGGCCTGCGCCAGTTGCGTGGCCAGCGCCAGCCCGACTCGCTGGCTGCCACCGGTAACTAGGATTGGGCTGTTCATATGCGGGGACGATC
>DQAA01000256.1:152-4231 GCA_003523465.1 Pseudomonas sp. | reverse complement strand
CAGGTCCACGGGCTTCCCCGCCGGCTTGCCTGCAGTGCTGAACGGTACGAACACCACCTTGTAGCCACTGTGGGGTTTGCGATTCCATGATCCGTGCTGGCCGATGATGGCCCCCTGGTCGAACGGCGGCGGCAGCGCCCCGGCTTCGGCGAAGGCCAGGCCCAGCGAAGCGGTATGCGGCCCCACCGCATAGTCGGGCGCGATGGCCTTGGCCACCAGGTTCGGGTCCTGAGGCTCCACCCGTACATCAACATGCTGGCCGTAGTAGCTGTAGGGCCAGCCGTAGAACGCGCCGTCCTTCACCGAGGTGATGTAGTCCGGCACCAGGTCGCTGCCGATCTCGTCCCGCTCGTTCACCGCAGTCCACAACTGCCCGCTATGAGGCTCCCAGGCCAGGCCGTTGGGATTGCGCAGCCCGGACGCGAAGATGCGGTGCTGGCCGGTGGCCGGGTCCACTTCCCAGATCGCTGCGCGCCCCTTTTCCTTGTCCATGCCGTTTTCCGCGACATTGCTGTTCGACCCGACCGTGACGTAGAGCTTCTTGCCGTCAGGGCTGGCGATGACGTTCTTGGTCCAGTGATGATTGAGTGGCCCGCCGGGCAGCTCGGTGACCGGCTCACCCGGCCCGTTCAGCGAGGTGGCGCCGTCCTGGTACTTGAAGCGCAGCAGGCGGTCGGTATCGGCGACGTACAGGTCATTGCCGACCAGGGTCATGCCGAAGGGCGAGTTGAGGTCCTTGAGGAACACGGTGCGGGTTTCCGCCACGCCATCCTTGTCGGCATCCCGCAGCAGGGTGATGCGGTTGGCGCTGGGCACGCCGGCGCCGGCCTTGGCCATCACCTTCTTCATCACCCAGCCACGGACGCCCTTGCCGTCCTCGGGTTTCTCCGGGGCATTGCTTTCTGCCACCAGCACATCGCCGTTGGGTAGTACATAGAGCCAGCGCGGATGGTCCAGGCCACTGGCGAACGCCAACACCCGGGTGCCTGGGGCGGCCTTGGGCGTGCTGCCATCCGGCCAGCCCACCGCCGGGGCGATATGCACCGTGGGGATCAGGGTCTTGTTCGGTTCCGGCAATTGCGGCGAAGGGCCGCTGCCGTCGGTGACCTGGAGGCGGGCGGTCTCGCCGCAGGCGGTGAGGCCGGTGGTGATGGCCAGTAAAACGGCGATGCGCAGGGAAGGCATGGGCTGACTCCTGGGGAACGGGTCCTAAGGAGTCAGAGGCTGGGCGGGGAAGGGAGGTTCAATTGCAGGTGGCTTCAGGCCTGCTTCAACAGCAGCGCCACCCCGGGATAATACTGTCCGACTTCGTCATGCAGCTTCCGGTAGCCATAGGGGAAGCACCAGGCGATGGCGCATGCCGTGTGCTTCTGCAGATCATCCACCAGGTCCTGCAACTCTTCCGGGCTGACATGCTGGCCCAGCTTGCACGGGCTGACGAACAGTGCGGCGATCTTCAACTGGCTGGGGTAGGCGATGGCCTTGGCAGCCTGTGCCGCCTCCTGCAACGCCCCGCCGAGATCCAGCCGTCCGGCCTTGGGCCAACGCTGCTCGGCATGCAGGTAGGCCGACTCGTCCCGGCTGGCAATCAACAGGTCGCAGCGTGCGCCCCGTTCGCCTTCATCCCGCTGCTTCTTGCTCTGATAGTCCTGCAAGGTGACCAGCTCGGCCTGCCACAGCGCCGCCGACAGCATTCCCAGGTTGGCCTGCACGCCTTGCCAGTGCGGGCCTTCGTTGTCACCCAGGGTCTGGTTGAAGCGCTCGATGCATTCACCCCAGCGCTCCAGCGCCGGACGCAGGAATTCGAGACGGGCGTTATTGATGATCAAGCCTTGCATGCTGCTCTCCTTCGTAATTGTTGTACGAGCTACAGCTACAGCGGGTGTCATATCAATGTGATATCACTCGATTGGAGTACGGCACAACACCAAAGTTGCGCCGTTGGTCGCAATGTGACGGCGGTCTCCAATTGACGCTCCCGGTGCAACCCTCTAACCTTCGCGACTTGTTTCAGGTGCCCCGTGATCGACGTATCGGCGGGGTGAAACAGGGAAGCCGGTGCGACTCCGGCGCTGCCCCCGCAACGGTAAGCGAGTGATGCATTCAACAGGCCACTGTGCGCAAGCATGGGAAGGCGAATGCGTCGAGCCTCGCAAGCCCGGAGACCGGCCTGGAACACCACGACTGGAGAAAGGACTCGTCAGTCATTTGGCAAACCTGCGGTGGGCGGGCACGAGCCGGTAGACTGGCGCGCGCTCGCCAGCTCCCTCCTGTGCGCTTCCCGAAAATTCCCTTTTCGAGAAGTCGATGAATACACGTTATCTCCCTCTGATCGGCTGCCTGCTAGGCGGCAACACCGGCGCGTTCGCGACAACGGTGAACCTGGATCAGCAATTCGTTTCAGCGCCGCCGGTGGAGTCCGACACCATCGCGCAAATGGCCCGCTACGGCAGCAAGGTCGAAGTGGTCGAGCGCGAGCAGATCGAACGCGCCGGCCCCAGCGCCGATATCACCCGCGTCCTGCAGATGTTCGTCCCCGGCCTGTACGTCGCGCCCAAGCAGGGCCCGTTCGACTACGGCACCTACTCGCTGCTGGGCGGGCGCAACGACGACACCCTGATCATGCTCGACGGCGTACGCCTGAACAACCGCCTCTACGGCGGCATCTACATCGACACCCTGCCCGCCGCCGCGATCGAGCGCATCGAAGTGCTCAAGGGCGGCCAGAGCCTGCTGTTCGGCACCCAGGCGGTCTCAGGGGTGATCAATATCGTCACCCGCAACGCCCAGTCCCGGGACGCCTCCGGCCAAGTCAACCTGGGCGTGGACAGCTTCGCCGGACGCAATGGCGACGCGCGCATCGAGCGCATCTTCAACAACGGCTTCGGCGACCTCGGCCTGCTCGCCTATGTCAGCCACAACATCTCCGAGGGCTACCAGCCGTACCGCAGCAGCGCCATCACCGCGACGGTCAGCGACCGCAAGCGCAGCTACGAGGTCAACACCTTCGGCGCCAAGGCAGCCCAGGGCTTCGGCGATGACAGCCGCCTGGAACTGTTCTACCAGTACAGCGCCGCGAGCCTCGACTTCCTGCGTCCCGACGCCAACCGCAATACCACCAACGACCGCGTCCAGCAGATCGCCACGGCCACCTTCCAGCAGCACCTGAACGAGCGCTTCAGCTACTTCGTCAAAGGCCACATGAACGACTGGGACACCAACTACAACCGTGTCTACAACACCAGCAGCGGTGGCATCGACGTAAGGAACCACAACGACTACTGGGGCTTCAGCGACTGGGGCGTGCAGGCCGAAGGCGAAGCCGTGCTGCCCGGCGGCCACACCCTGGTGTTCGGCAGCGACAACCAGTGGTTCAAGGGCAAGGACGATGTCCTGAAGATCGACCAGAACCAGGCCGAGGCCCACGCCCTTTACCTGCAACTGCGCCCGGAAATCACCGCCCTGCCCGACTGGCACCCGAGCATCGGCGTACGCCGCGAGCACCTGAGCGGTGGCGACAGCGCCACCGTCGGCATGGTCACCTCGCTCTACGACCTCACTGACAACCTCAAGCTGCGCGGCCAGTTCGGCTCGGCCTACAAGCTGCCCAACGCCGAACAGCTGTATGTCAACGAGCCCGGCGACGAGATGGGCAACCCCAACCTCAAGCCGGAGAAAAGCCGCAACGCCGAGCTGGGCCTGGATTACGGCAATCTGCTCAATGGCCAGCCCTGGAACGTCAGCGGCACCCTGTTCCACCGGCGCATCGAAGACCTGATCACCATCGTCGACACCCAGTGGGTCAATGGCGACGGCGAAATCACCGTGCGCGGTTTCGAACTGGACGGCAAGGTGCAGTTGAGCGACCGCTGGCAGTTGCAGGCGGACATGACGCGCAACCTCAGCGAGTCGCGCAACGGCGCCACCATCAACAACATCCCCGGCTTCTTCGCCCGCAGCCGGGTCGGCTACGAATCCGCCGACCGCATGTGGGGCGCCGGCGCGGCGATTCGCTACATCGGCAGCGTGGTCAGCCCGCGGGATATCGACTACGGCCACTACAGCGTGGTCGATGCCGA
>DQAA01000256.1:0-131 GCA_003523465.1 Pseudomonas sp. | reverse complement strand
AGAACCTGCTGGACCGGGATTACACCACCAGCATGGACAGCGGTTCGCGCCGTGTGGGCAACCTGGGTCGGCCGTTCACTGCAGAAGCGCGGTACACATACAGCTTCTGATGCTTGATTAGCGACGCGTAC
>DQAA01000264.1 GCA_003523465.1 Pseudomonas sp. | reverse complement strand
TGGAACGTGAGGGCGGCGGCCGGAAGGCTGGCGAACAGACTGAGCAGGGCTAGATAACGCTGGCGCACGGGCGGCTCCACAAAAATTCCATCACTTACCAGCAGGCTATCGGACGCCTCCGGCAAAACTTGATAGCGAGTGCTCGGGGAAGGCTTTTCCGGTAGCATTCGCCCAGAGTTCGAACCGCCTGGAAAGCCCAATGTCCGATCGCCTGACCCTCCTGCGTCCCGATGACTGGCACATCCATCTTCGTGATGGTGCCGTGCTGCCTCNNCGCGCACCTTCGCCCGCGCCATCATCATGCCCAACCTGGTCCCGCCGGTGCGCAACGCCGCCGAAGCCGGTGCCTATCGCCAGCGCATCCTCGATGCCCGGCCAGCCGGCAGCCAGTTCGAGCCACTGATGGTCCTGTACCTCACCGACCGCACCCAGCCGGAAGACATCCGCGCAGCCAAGGCCAGCGGTTTCGTCTACGCCGCCAAGCTGTACCCGGCCGGCGCGACCACCAACTCGGATTCCGGCGTCACCAGCATCGACAAGATCTTCCCGGCCCTGGAAGCCATGGCCGAAGTCGGCATGCTCCTGCTGGTCCACGGTGAAGTGACCCGTAGCGAGATCGACGTGTTCGACCGCGAGAAGCTGTTCATCGACGAGCACCTGCGCCGCCTGGTGGAGCGCCTGCCGAGCCTGAAGATCGTGTTCGAGCACATCACCACCGCCGACGCCGCGCAGTTCGTCAAGGAAGCACCGGCCAACGTCGGCGCGACCATCACCGCCCAGCACCTGCTGTACAACCGCAACCACATGCTGGTCGGCGGTATCCGCCCGCACTTCTATTGCCTGCCGATCCTCAAGCGCAACACCCACCAGGTCGCCCTGTTGGATGCCGCCACCAGCGGCAATCCGAAGTTCTTCCTCGGCACCGACTCGGCACCACACGCCCGTCACGCCAAGGAAGCCGCCTGTGGTTGCGCCGGCTGCTACACCGCCTATGCGGCGATCGAGCTGTATGCCGAGGCCTTCGAGCAGCGCAACGCGCTGGACAAGCTGGAAGGGTTCGCCAGCCTGCACGGCCCTGCTTTCTATGGCCTGCCCGCGAACACCGACACCATCACCCTGGTCCGCGAGGACTGGACCGCCCCCGAAAGTCTGCCGTTCGGCGACAACACCGTGATTCCGCTGCGCGCCGGTGAGCAACTGCGCTGGCGCCTGCTGGAGGAAAGCAAGTGAGTGACGATCAGTTCGATGACGACCAGGAAGGTCTTGGCGGCGGCGGTTCGCGTCACCCGATGGCAGAGCGCTTTCGCGGCTACCTGCCCGTAGTGGTGGATGTCGAGACCGGCGGCTTCAACAGCGCCACCGACGCGCTGCTGGAAATCGCCGCGGTCACCATCGGCATGGATGAAAAGGGTTTCCTGTTCCCGGAACACACCTATTTCTTCCGCGTCGAGCCGTTCGAGGGCGCCAATATCGAACAGGCGGCCCTGGAGTTCACCGGGATCAAGCTCGACCACCCGCTGCGCATGGCCGTGAGCGAAGAAGCGGCGCTGACCGACATCTTCCGTGGCGTACGCAAGGCCCTGAAGGCCAATGGCTGCAAGCGGGCGATCCTGGTCGGCCACAACAGCAGCTTCGACCTCGGTTTCCTGAACGCTGCCGTCGCGCGCAACGACATGAAGCGCAACCCGTTCCACCCGTTCTCCAGCTTCGACACCGCCACCCTGGCCGGCCTCGCCTATGGCCAGACCGTGCTGGCGCGGGCCTGCCAGAGCGCCGACATCGACTTCGACGGACGCGAGGCGCATTCCGCCCGCTACGACACGGAGAAGACTGCCGAGCTTTTCTGCGGCATCGTCAACCGCTGGAAGGAAATGGGCGGCTGGCACGACTTCCGCGACTGAGTGGAATGTTGCGGACACAAAAAAACCGGCTGATTCAGCCGGTTTTTTTGTGTCTGGCGAAATTACAGCTTGCCAGCGTTCTCGCTCAGGTAGGCAGCAACGCCTTCTGGCGAAGCGGTCATGCCCTTGTCGCCTTTTTTCCAGTTGGCAGGGCAGACTTCGCCGTGCTCTTCGTGGAATTGCAGGGCGTCGACCAGACGCAGCAGCTCGTCCATGTTACGGCCCAGTGGCAGGTCGTTGACGATCTGCGAACGCACGACGCCGTTGGTGTCGATCAGGAAGGCGCCACGGAAGGCCACGCCGCCTTCGGATTCAACGTCGTAGGCCTTGCAGATCTCGTGGGAGATGTCGGCGGCCAGGGTGTATTTGACCGGGCCGATACCGCCGTTGTTGACCGGGGTGTTGCGCCAGGCGTTGTGGGTGAAGTGCGAGTCGATCGAAACGCCGATGACTTCGACGTTGCGCGCCTGGAACTCAGGGATGCGGTGGTCCAGGGCGATCAGCTCGGACGGGCAGACGAAGGTGAAGTCCAGTGGGTAGAAGAACACCAGGCCGTATTTGCCCTTGATAGCGGAGGCCAGGTTGAAGCTGTCGACGATTTCGCCGTTGCCCAGTACAGCGGCGACGGTGAAGTCCGGGGCTTTTTTGCCAACGAGTACGCTCATTCGATATCTCCTGATGGTGTTTGGAAACTGACTACGCAGATGGCCGAAGCCTTCTGACACGGGTTGAGCATCATACACGGCCCCGGCCGGGACGCCGAGTCATGGCGATTCGACTCTTTTCCTACCGGCGGTCGCTCTGATTCGCGGGTCGCAGAAAGTGCTTTGACAAGCATTCTCATTACTATTAGGCTTCACTGCATTCGAGCCTAACGCCCTGATGGTTTTCTTCTATGTATGTGTGTCTTTGTGTTGGTGTAACCGACGGACAGATCCGCGATGCGATCTATGAAGGATGCTGTAGCTACAAGGAAGTCCGCGCCGCCACCAATGTGGCGAGCCAGTGTGGCAAATGTGCGTGTGTCGCCAAGCAGGTAGTCCGCGAGACCCTGGCCGACATCCAGATAAGCCAGGCAGCCGCCCTGCCCTACCCCGTGGAATTCACGGCGGCCTGAAAATAATTTTCCCGTCTTTATAAAGAACCGGACCCTGTGTCCGGTTTTTTTATGCCTGTAATTCAAGCAGTTAGCGCTAAAACGAGGAATACAAACATTCTTATTCCGATTAATTTTCACTTATTATTCAATAACTTAGGTTTGACAGAGAAAGTTGCCCGGCTCAAACTCGCGGTTATTGGCACATAGACAGGGCGGGACCCCAACATGAAAGGCGACGTAAGCGTCATCCAGCATCTCAACAAGATCCTCGGAAACGAGCTGGTCGCGATCAACCAATACTTCCTGCATGCGCGCATGTACGAAGACTGGGGTCTGGAAAAGCTCGGCAAGCACGAATACAAAGAATCCATCGACGAGATGAAGCACGCTGACAAGCTGATCAAGCGGATTCTCTTCCTCGAAGGCATTCCCAACGTCCAGGACCTGGGCAAGCTGCTGATCGGCGAGCACACCCGCGAAATGCTGGAATGCGACCTGAAGATCGAGCAGAAAGGCCTGATCGACCTGAAAGCCGCCATCGCCCACTGCGAGACCGTTGGCGACTTCGGTAGCCGCGAGATGCTCGAAGACATCCTCGAATCCGAGGAAGAGCACATCGACTGGCTGGAAACCCAGTTGAGCCTGATCGACAAGGTTGGCCTGGAAAACTATCTGCAATCGCAGATGGGTGAGTGAGCGGCTACGAACTTTAAGCTTTAAGCTGCAAGAAAGAGCAGTGGCGCATTGGCCGCTGCTTTTTTTCGTCTGGATTTTGTGTAGT
>DQAA01000262.1 GCA_003523465.1 Pseudomonas sp. | reverse complement strand
CCAGGCGCAGGTCGGCCAGGTTGGAGAGGATGCGCAGGCGCACCTTGCCGCCGGTGATTTCCTCCATCAGCGGCGCCACGGCCTCGGCCATGGTGTTGACGGTGTTGGCGCCCATGGCATCGCGTACATCGACGATCAGGTGCGCCACCAGCATCGGGCCGCGCGGGGTGTCGGCGAAGGTGTGCACTTCGATATCGCGGCAGCCGCCACCGAGGCTGTTGAGCAACTGGTCCTTGCGGTTGGCCAGTTCGATGATTTCGTCTTTGCGCCGCAGCAGGCTCAGGCGGGCATTGAGCGGGTCGGCGATGCCGACGATCTGCACCTGGGCACGCATCAGCGGTGCGCTGCTGGAGGTGATGAAACCACCGTTGGCCCTGGCCAGCTTGGCCATGTACGAGGCGGCGGCGACGATCGAGGGTTCTTCCACCACCAGTGGTACCAGCACGTCCTTGCCATTGACCTGGAAGTTGCTGGCCACGGCAAAGGGCAGTTCGAATTTGCCGATGACGTTTTCGATCATGCCGTTGGCGATTTCCATCGGCAGGGCGCCGGCGTCGGCCAGCAGGCCAACGTCGGCGCTGCTCAGGCCAAGCAGGCGGCCGATATGGTCGAGGCGGGCGGCGGGGGACAGGTTGCGGAAATCGGGCAGGCGGGAGTCGAGGCTCATGGGGGCTCCTGTGGAGTCATTGTTGTTGGGGCGACGGCTTGAGCGCGGCGCCGGCGTGGTGCTAAATGTGCAGCCACTGTGCCCTTGGATAAAGGTACAGTTTTGCCCAACAGTACCCAGACTGTACCNNAGGAGTCCGCCGATGGTCCGTGTCACCCTTGCCCAGCAGGTCGCCGATGCGGTGGAGCAGCAGATCCGTGCCGGCGTGCTCAAGGCCGGCGACCGCCTGCCGTCGCTGCGCGAATACATGCGCCTGCACGGGCACTCGAAGAACACCGTGATCACCGCCTACGAGATCCTCGCCTCCAAGGGGCTGGTGGAGGCGCGACACGGGCAGGGCTTCTTCGTCGGCGTGCTGGTGCAGGCGGCCGAGGCGGACGAAACGCCGCCCTATACCCGGGCCATGGACACCATCTGGATGATGCGCCAGCAGTTCGTCCGTGAGCCGGGGGTGGCGCCTTTGGGCGAAGGCTTCGCACCGGTGGCCTGGCTGCAGGACATGCGCCTCGACAAGTTCACCCGGCAGGTGATGCGCAGTGGCGCCGGCAACCTGTTCCGCTACGGCAACCGCCTGGGCAACCCGGCGTTGCGCCAGAGCCTGGTGCGCAAGCTGGCCAGCTATGCGATCAGCGTCACGCCCCGGCAGATCGTCACCACCCATGGCGCCAATCACGCACTGGATCTGATCATCCGCCGCTTCGTGGTGCCGGGTGATGCGGTGCTGGTGGAGAACCCGGGTTACTACCCGTTGTTCGGCAAGCTGCAGATGCAGGGGGCGCGGATGCTCAGTGTGCCGCGGCTGCCCGACGGGCCGGACATGGATGCGCTTGAAGCGCTGTTGTTGCGCGAACGGCCGCGATTGTTCTTCGTCCAGTCGGTGTGCCACAACCCCACCGGTTCCGATATCTCCCCGGCCAAGGCCCATCGCCTGCTGCAACTGGCCGAGCGGCATGACCTGATCCTGGTGGAGGACGACGCCCTGGCCGACTTCAAGCCCAGCTCCGCGCTCAAGGTCGCGGCGCTGGACCAGTTGCGGCGCTCGCTGTACATCGGCAGTTTCTCCAAGTCGGTATCGGCGGCGTTACGGGTGGGGTATATCGCTGGCAGCAAGGACATCATCGATGAGCTGGCGGATCTGCAGATGATGTTGCATACCAGTTGCTCGGAGCTGTGCGAGCGCACGGCGGACGTGATCCTTGGCGAGGGGCATTTTTTGCGGCACTTGATGCGTTTGCAGGACCGGGTGCGGGAAGCTACCGAGGGTGGGTTGCAGGTGCTGGATGAGCTGGGGGCGGAGGTGTTCTGCAGGCCGCAGCAGAGTCTGTATTTGTGGGCACGGTTTCCGGGGATCGAGGATACGGCGCAGTTGACCCGGGAGGTGCAGGGCAAGGGCGTGATGCTGGCGCCGGGGGCGATTTTCCAGACGGATCAGAAGGGGGTTACGCCTTGGACGCGGTTGAATGTGGCTTATTTGCGGGAGGCGGTTTTTGCGGAGTGTATTCGGGGAGCGGGTGTGCCCTGAGTAGTCAGGGCTTGGACTTCACTCTCTCGGGCGGTCAGGGCCAGTGATATTTCGCTTGGGCAAATTGAGCTAGTATGGCTAATCGCCATCCGGTCCATGCTTCGAGAAGGAGCATTATTGATGAGTCATCCGTTGCTTGGAATTTTCGGAGTCTTGCTACTGATCAGTACATCCGCGGCCGTCGAGGCCGAAGAGATCTGCGACTGCGCTGTCAAAGTGGGAAACTGCAATGCTCGATTGGCGGTAAAACCCGCCTCCCAAGCGAATGGGATTCATGGTGCGCTGGTGAAGGTAATCACTGACAGTGCTTCTTGCTCGCGGGTGGANNGGTGGATTACTACGTTGAGCACACCCCTACTGTGTTGCTCTTGCGTCATGGCGGATCCGCCGAAGAAAAAATCACCGGTTCGCTGCGTCCGATGACTGCCGAGATGTTTACGGTCGATGCGTGCCGGATTTGCGAGGTGCGCCAGGTACCTCCCTCCTCAGGGCAGGATTCGCTGGCGGAGAGCTTGTTCGGCGAGGCGATTTCCTCTGGAGAATCCTTCGATCCGAACCAGAAAGCCAGGCGAATAAGTGAACTGGAGGCTCAGAAGATAGGGGGAGTGGACGCTCAGGCAGTAGAGGGAGTGCTCAATACCGTTCAAAAGCTTCAGCAACGCCAGCAGAGGCCGGGCGCTGACTCACCCTATGAATCAGGATTGCAAAACCATAATCCTGGAGTGGGTTACGAGTATGGAGACTCGTCAGTCAGGCCTCTGCCTCCATCCAGTCAAATTTCCAAGTGAACACAAAAATGAAAATCAAACTGGTCATATTGTTTTTGTTCGCCGCACTCGCTGGATGTGCCACTCCTGTTCCACCCCAGGTAGATATAAACGACGGAATATTTTCTCGTACTCCAGACTCATCGCCCATGCGTCGTGTGACAGGAGGTGCGGATAGAACACTTCTGGTGGTACTAAGCAAAAACACCAAGGCCAATATCGATTACCTGAATGGCCTGCAAGAATCCAGGGGTAAAGAGGTAGTAGGCTATCAGTCAATCATCGATGCGCACATCGAGTCTCTCGATCCTCGTTTCCCAAGCCGCTGGATCATCAGTCAGTTAAAAACAAAGTTTGGTCACGTGAAGCTGGTGGGTGCGGAATCTGTAGATAGTCAAAAAACTTCGACTCGCTTGTCATAGTCGACTTTTTCTACCAAACCACAGACTGGGGGCGAAACCACGCTACGGCAAAAATCACCACTGCCTTCCATGATCAGGATCTAGCGCACATTGCAGATGCATCAGCATACAAGAATGTGCAAGTTCGAAGCGGGGCTCCAGTATCAGACCGTGATCTTTTTCAGAAAAATCATCAAGTTTTGGTTTCTGCGCTCGAAGACTGGAATAAGTCGCTTGACGGCCTGGTAGCAATACCCTCAGACGCTTCATCTGAACCCGACCGTGACAACTGCGTTCGCTCAGCATTATCAGTCACTGAAGAGTCATTAAGACTGCGCGCTATTGCGGCTTGCTATCGTTAGTCGGGAGTCGGCTGATACTTTGATCGAGAGGGCGCTTGGTCTGTTCGATTTCCAAGCGTCCACGCAGCGTCTCCGATCTTCCGAGAGAGAGAATAGCCACCGCCATTGCGAATGTGGTTCTCGATCTCGTATGTACGCCAATCGGCCATCGCCTGGTTGTCCAGTCTCAGAGGGCTGCGTTCGAGTAACCAGGCAACTGCGTTCAAAAACTGTCCATGGGAGAACACGGCGATATCACTGGCCGGATGCCCCTCAAGCCGATCCAGAAAGTCTTGGGCTCGAGCTACAAAATCGAGGAATGACTCCGCGCCGGCGCCGTCGCAATAGGCGGGATCGGACCTCAGCCAATAGGCGTCGACCCAGTTTTTTCTCTGCGCAACTGTCGTATCAATACAGCGATGAGGTTCTAGGTATGTGAACTCCTCGACTGGCCAGGTCTCGATAGCTGCTGTGGGGAAGGTCGCCGCAGTTGCCTGAGCGGTGGCCTGCGCTCGTGCGAAGGGTGAAGCAACAATCAGGTCAGGAGCTACGGAGAATGACATGGCAATTATCCGTGCTTGTTCCAGGCCAAGCGGGGTGAGAAGGATGCTTGCATGATCCTTGCTTGCGTGACCTGCGTTTGCAGCGCTTTCGCCGTGTCGAATCAGTCTTGCTCGTTTCATCAGGTGCCGTCCTTCGTTCTGGGTCGCTACCGGTTCCTGACACGTGGCATCTGACGGAGCTGTGGCAATGCTTTGATGCTGCAGGCGGGGGAGACGAACATACGCGCGATGGCATTGCGCGGGGTGTTTGGCTTGTTGATCAGTCGTAGGAAGCCGGGCTGGGCTCAAAAGGCTTAGCCTGCGACCGGGACTGAGGGGGGCGACGTTGGCAGAAACGACAGGCAGAAAAAAGCCCCATATTTCAGGGGCTTATCTCAAAATGTGGCGGAAGCGTAGAGATTCGAACTCTAGGATAGTTGCCCATCGACGGTTTTCAAGACCGTTGCCTTAAACCACTCGGCCACGCTTCCACTTTGTCATGCGGGCGCCATCATACCGAAATGAAACAAGCTGTCAAACTCTCTAGGTGGCCTGTTTCAAAGGGTCTGATATGATCTTTGCAACTCAACGTTTCAAAACCCCACAGGAGTGTCGCCATGCGCGAACAGGATTATGCCGTTCACCACGGCTTGCAGGCCGATCAGCAGGAAGTCAGCAAGGTCCTGCGCAACACCTACGGCCTGCTGGCCCTGACCCTGGCCTTCAGTGCCGTCATGGCCTACGTCGCACAGCAGATGCGCGTCGGTTACCCGAACATCTTCGTCGTACTGATCGGTTTCTACGGTCTGTTCTTCCTTACCGCCAAGCTGCGTGATTCGGTCTGGGGCCTGGTTTCCACCTTCGCCCTCACCGGTTTCATGGGCTTCCTGCTTGGCCCGATCCTCAACCGCTACCTGGGCATGGCCGGTGGCGCCGAGGTCATCAGCTCGGCCTTCGCCATGACCGCGCTGGTCTTCGGTGGCCTGTCGGCCTACGTGCTGATCACCCGCAAGGACATGAGCTTCCTCAGCGGCTTCATCACCGCCGGTTTCTTCGTCCTGCTGGGCGCCGTGGTCGCTAGCTTCTTCTTCCAGATCAGCGGCCTGCAACTGGCGATCAGCGCTGGCTTCGTACTGTTCTCGTCGGTCTGCATTCTGTTCCAGACCAGCCAGATCATCCACGGCGGCGAGCGTAACTACATCATGGCGACCATCAGCCTGTATGTATCGATCTACAACCTGTTCGTCAGCCTGTTGCAACTGTTCGGCATCATGAGCTCCGACGACTGATCCAGCTCCTGCACAGAAAAAGCCCGCTTCGGCGGGCTTTTTCGTTTCCGCTGTTCCGGTTTTCCTTGCATCTCTTCTCTTCATGACGGCAGCGCAGGGGCATGGCATTGCGCTAGTATCGGCTGGATGTCCGGTACCCGGGCGACATCCGCCCACCTTGTTGACCCAACTTTGATCATGATTTCGCTAGGGAGAGACGGTGCATGTCCAATGATGACCTGAGTTCCATTCCTGCAGAGACGTACTGGCAAGGGTTTACCGATGAGGGAACGCCCAATCAGAGCTTTTGCGTGATCACGGGAGAGGATGAGATCACGCTCTACCAGAGTGGGTCTTCTCCAGCTATCCAGGGTCGGGGGATTCCTCTCGCCGCCGAACAGAATGTAACCGTCTATGCGAACCGGGTGTATTTCCCGGCGGGCACGTGGCTTTTCCCAGGACAGACAATCACCATTCACGCCCGGGAAATAGGCACCGTCGGCACTGCAGGCGCGCCTGCAATACTTGCAGTGGACGGCTCCGCGGGAGGGCCTCCCGATCCGAAAGTCCCCAATTCTGCCCCGCCTGGCGCTAACGGTACTTCGTGCAGCAACGGCGAGCAGCCGCCTCCCACGAATGGAGGACCAGGGGCACCCGGGCAGCCAGGAACACCCGGCCATGCAGGTATCGATGCAGGCAGCATTTCAATCCACTGCTATGCAGTTCTGCCGAATACCAATCTTCAGTTATCCGCCGTGGGTGGCTCCGGTGGAGAAGGGCAGGATGGCCAGGATGGCACCAACGGAGGGCAGGGCGGAGGCGCCTTCGGTCATAGCTCCGCGCCGGCTGGTAACGGCGGTGTTGGCGGGGGCGGCGGCAATGGCGGCACGGGT
>DQAA01000079.1 GCA_003523465.1 Pseudomonas sp. | reverse complement strand
GAACCAGATGCTGCCGTCATTGCCGCGCAGGCGCACGGCCAGGTCGGTCTGGTGGGCCAGTTCTTCCTTGAGTTCAGACAGGCGCGGGGCGAGGGTGGCGGGGCTGTCGACACCCTCAAGCAGGCGTTGCAGCACCGGCANNGTTCAGCAGTTGCTGGTCGAGTTCGACGAAATGCGCCTCGCTGGCGCGACTGAAAAGCACCCCCGCCACCAGCGAAACCGCCGCCGTGCAGGCGGCGAACAACAGGGCCAGGCGTACGCCAAGTGACAGGCGCGGCATCAGGCCGGACGCTCTTCGAGCACATAACCCATGCCGCGCACGGTGTGGATCAGCTTGTTGTCATGGGCGTCGTCGATCTTCAGGCGCAGACGGCGGATCGCCACTTCGATGACGTTGGTGTCGCTGTCGAAATTCATGTCCCAGACCTGCGAGGCGATCAGCGACTTGGGCAGCACCTCGCCTTGCCGGCGCAGCAGCAATTCCAGCAGGGCGAACTCCTTGGCAGTCAGGTCGAGGCGCTGGCCGGCGCGCTCGACGCGGCGGCGGATCAGATCAAGACGCAGGTCGGCAAGGCCCAGGGTGGTTTCCTGGGTCGGGTTGCTGCCGCGGCGCAGCAGGGTACGGACCCGGGCCAGCAGTTCGGAGAAGGCGAAGGGTTTGACCAGGTAATCGTCGGCCCCCAGTTCCAGGCCATGGACCCGGTCCTCGACGGCATCGCGGGCGGTGAGGAACAGCACCGGCACGCTCTGCCCGGCGTCGCGCACCGCCTTGAGGATCTGCCAGCCATCGCGGCCGGGCAGCATCACATCGAGAATCAGTAGGTCGTAGTCGCCGGTCAGGGCCATGAACTGCCCGGTTTCGCCGTCGCTGGCCAGCTCGGTGCTGAACCCGGCCTCGCTGAGGCCCTGGCGCAGGTACTGGCCGGTCTTGGCCTGGTCTTCGACGATCAGCAGTTTCATGGAATTCTCGGTGGGCGGCGACGGGGACGTTATACCTGCCTTGGCTGCGGGCAGGGCGAAGCTGACAAAGTTGTAATCTTTTCGTCAGGTCGATGCCAGCGCGGTCCTCGCAGAATGTCGGCATGAATCGATTGCAACGAGGTACCCCGATGAAATTCGCACTCACCGCCGCCGTGCTCGCCCTGCTCAGCCTGCCGGCCATGGCTGCGCCGGACCACGCTTATTCCTTCGGCCAACCGGCGCCGGCAGCCAAGGCGACCCGCAGCGTCGAAGTGGTCCTGGGCGACATGTATTTCGAGCCGCGCACTATCGAAGTCAAGGCCGGAGAAACCGTGCGTTTCGTGGTGATCAACAAGGGCCAGGTGGCCCACGAGTTCAACCTTGGCGATGCGGCGATGCACTCGGCGCATCAGAAAGAGATGCTGGCCATGGCGCAGATGGACCATTCGAAGATGGGGCACGGCGGCATGGATCACGGCATGCAGCACGATGACCCGAACATGGTCATGGTCCAGCCCGGCCAGCGTGGCGAACTGACCTGGACCTTCAGCAAGTCCGTGCCCATCGAGTTCGCCTGCAATGTGCCGGGCCACTACCAGGCGGGGATGGTCGGCAAGCTGAATATCGCCCAGTGAGCCATCCGTGGCTCAAACCCGATAAACTACGGCAATTTCGTCCTTCAGGTTTGAGCCATGCACCCCGCTGCAGAACACTCCCCGCTGGGTAAATCCAGCGAATACGTTGCCACCTACACGCCTTCCTTGCTGTTCCCCATCCCGCGCCTGGCGAAATGGGCCGAGCTGGGTGTCAGCGCCGAAACCCTGCCGTGGCACGGCGTCGACTTCTGGAACTGCTTCGAGCTGTCCTGGTTGCTGCCGTCGGGCAAGCCGGTGGTGGCCATCGGCGAGTTCGCCATTCCTGCCGATTCGCCGAACATCATCGAATCCAAGTCGTTCAAGCTCTATCTCAACTCCCTGAACCAGACCCCGTTCGACTCGGCCGAGGCGCTGCAGGCCTGCCTGGTCAAGGACCTCAGTGCTGCCGCCGGCAAGCCGGTGGGCGTGCGCATTCGCAGCCTGGGCGAGGTATCGGGGGAGGGCGTGGTGAGCCTGCCGGGGCAGTGCATCGACGATCTCGATGTCAGCATCAGCAACTACGAGCAGCCGCAACCGGAACTGCTGCGGTGTGATAAAGGCAAGCAGGTCGAGCAGGTGCTGCACAGTCATCTGCTCAAATCCAATTGCCCGGTCACCGGCCAGCCGGACTGGGGCAGCGTTGTGGTGGAGTATCGCGGTCCGGAGCTGGATGCGGCGAGTCTGCTGACCTACCTGATCAGCTTCCGCCAGCATGCGGATTTCCACGAGCAATGCGTCGAACGGATCTGGCTGGATCTGAAGAACCTGCTCGATCCGGAGCACCTGACGGTATATGCGCGCTATGTGCGCCGGGGCGGGCTGGATATCAACCCGTACCGGAGCATGGGGCCGGTCGAGGTGGATAACCGGCGGTTGGTGCGGCAATAAACCCGAAGGCCCTGTCGCCGTTGGCAACAGGGCCTTTTCAATTTCAGATGCCCATGCTCTGCAGGCTCTGCACGATATTGCGCAGTGTCGCGGTCAGGCCGGGGTGGTCTACCTCGAAACGCTCCACCGCCAGGTTCACCCCATCCACCAGGTTGTTGTCCTGGGTTGCCGCCTCGAGCTTGATCTGGGCATCGATCTGCTGCATCAGTTCATGCAGGTGGACGCGCTCCTCTTCGGAAAGCGGCGGGTCCTGCTCTAGTTGCTGGCGCAGGGTGTCGAGCTGGTGTTGCAGATCGCTGTTGGACATGGCGATTTCCCTTCTATCAATAGGCACTGCTCATGGACCTTCGGCGCTGGCGAAAGATCCATGGGACGTTTGACAGATTAATCCACGCCGTCGCGCTTTGCATGATCCGGATCAAGCGGCTCCTTCAGGGCTTCTCGCCCTTGAGCCGACGCTGGCTGATGTCTGCCAGGCAGTCCGTCAACTCCTGGAGATGGTCGATCACCGAGTGCACCCCGAGGCTGAACAACTGCAGGGTGGCCTTGCCGCGCTTGTGCTCGCGCTGCTTGTCGTCCAGGGCCTGCCATTCGGTTTCCGACAGCCCGCAC
>DQAA01000573.1 GCA_003523465.1 Pseudomonas sp. | reverse complement strand
GAGCTGGCTTGCCAGCGATCGGGCAGTACAGCCACCCAATGATCGAAGGCAAACCCGGCCGGAACATCCTCCGACCGGACTAGAAAATCAGGCCCTTTTCGCCAGCGCCAGTTGCGGCGGCGGCACCTTGACCTTGGTCGGGGCCTTGAGCACCACCTTGGGCTTGCCCAGGGCCACGACGCTGTTGAGCAGGATCCGCACCAGCTCGGTCTGCCGCCGCACACCGGTCTTGGAGAAGATCGAACGCAGATGCGCCCGCGCCGTATTGCGGCGGATGTTCAGCTCTTCCGCCGCCTCTTCCAGCGACAGCCCGTTGGCCAGCTCCATGGCCAGCGCCGTCTCGGCCTTGGTCAGGTTGAACAGTTGCTTGGTCACCAGGTCGCTGGCCAGGGACTTGCTCGCAGCATCGCGGATATACACCAGCNNCCTTCTCTTCCGCCCAGTCCAGGGACGGGATCGACTCCACCACCAGCCCGAGGTTGACCAGCCCCGAGGGCCGGGTCACCGACATGGCCTCGGCGCTTTTCGGTGCGTCCGGGGAGAAGGCGCTGCGGATCAGCCGCTGCAGTTCGCGGTTGTCGCTCGGGTAGGTGGCTTCCAGGCGCCCGCCCACCAGCTTGAGGCCGTCGGCCTGGGCCAGCAGGTCCTGGGCCACCGGGTTGACCCGCAGCACGCTGCCGCTTTCATCGAGGATCAGGGTCGCCACCGACAAGCGGCTGATGGCCTGGGAATAGAGTTCGCTCAAGGATTCGCTGCGATCGAGCAGGTTGTGCATCTGCATGCCCCGGCGCAGGTGCGGCAGGAACATCGCGCACAGCGCCCGGTCATCCCGGGAAAACGCCGGGGCGCGCTTGGGCCGGGTGATGCGCAGGCGCAGCTTGCCCCCATCGGGGGTGGAGATATCGGCGCCCATCACGTGGTAGACGTCCTGGGGCCCGCAGAACATCTTGAAGTAGGCCGACTGCTCCCACTGGCTGGAACTGAGCACGTCGTCCACGGTGAACACGTAGTCCAGCGGCTGGTTGGTAAAGGGCGTGTGGGTTTGCGGGTAGGTCATGTAGCTGACTTCGCCGGCCCCCTCGATATCGCCGACGATGATCATCAGGCCCATGTCCGGCTGGTCCGGTACCCGCAGGATCAGGGTCACGTAGTTGGCGCCATAGAGGTCGCGGAAGCTGGTCAGGGCGCGGGCCATGCGCTTGGGGTCCATGGCGCCGTCGTAGACTTCGCCGACCAGCCGGTCGTAGCCGGCCAGGTCCAGGCCGAGCGCGCTCAGGCCTTCCTGGGTCAATACAGGGTTCTCCACCGTCGTTTCCTCGCTCGGGTCAGGCCATGGCCTGCCCTTGTTGTTTTTATAAGTTCGGCTCGGGGGCTGGGGCCCCCTTGGAAGTGCAGGTAACGCAAGGCCAGTCAGTCTCTCCATCTCCTCCGGCGCCCACAATAGGGCGCTCCCTNNCGGCGCCGCCGGTTGCTTCTTCAGGCGGAACTCGCCCCGCAACACCTCGATCGATTCGGCCTCCCGCGCCACCAGCGGCCGCCCGCGGTTGAACCAGGCGGCCAGGGCCGGCAGAAGGAAGATCGCGCCAAGCACGTTGACCAGGAACATGAACGACAGCAGCACGCCCATGTCGGCCTGGAACTTCAGCGGTGCAAAGGCCCAGGTGCAGACGCCAATGGACATGGTCAGCGCGGTGAACACCGCCGCCGTGCCCCGTTGGCACATGGCCTGGTAGAAGGCCTCGCGCAGGTCGGCGCCGGCGGACATTTCATGCTGGATGCGCTCGTACAGGTAGATGCCGTAGTCGACCCCGACCCCTACCCCCAGGGCCATGACCGGCAGGGTCGCGACCTTGAGGCCGATGCCGAGCATGGCCATCAGCGCATTGCACAGGATCGCCACGATCGCCAGCGGCACCAGGATGCACAGCACCGCGCGCATGGACAGGAAGGTCAGCCAGCAGAACAGCGCCACCGAACCGAACAGCGCCGCCAGCATGATCACCTCGGCGCGCTTGACCGCTTCGTTGGACGCCGCCATCACCCCGACGTTGCCGCCGGCCAGGAGGAACTCCACATGGGGCGTCGCCACCTGATCGATGATGCGCTTGGCCTCGTTGATCGCATGGTTGATGGTGGCGCCCTCGTGATCGGCGAGGAACACCAGGATCTGCATCTGCTGGCAGCCATCGGTAACCAGGCCGTCGTCCGGCATATAGGCGCGGGCGCCCTGGCTCAGTCCCCGGGACGAACCGGGAATCGCCGCCCAGCGCGGATTGCCTTCATTGTTGCCGGCGATCACCCGCTTGCCCATGCCGGCCACGCTCTGCACCGACTGCACGCCCTGCACCGCGCGCATATGGAAATCGAAGCCNNTCCTCGACACCGTGGGCCTGGACGAACACCGCCAGCACATCGAGGCCGATGGAGTAGCTGCCGATGATCCGCGCGTTGTCCTGGTTGTAGCGCGAGTCGGCACGCAGTTCCGGGGCGCCGGCGCCGATGTCGCCGACCGCCAGGTCCCGGGCCTTCCAGGTGCCGGCGGCGAGCAGCAGCAGGCTCAGG
>DQAA01000572.1 GCA_003523465.1 Pseudomonas sp. | reverse complement strand
TTTCGGTGTAGGCGGCGACATGGCTGGCGATGATCAGCGAGTCGGCGGCGCTGGTGTTGACTGCCAGCAGGGCCTTGTCGAAACCGCCGTATTCCTGGGCCTGGGCGAAGGCCCTGATGAATTCCAGGTCAACCGCCGGGCCGCGCGGGGCCTGGGATTCGCTGCCTTCCTGGGGGCCGATCAGGCCGATGAATTCAAGACTCATGAAGCAAACTCCTNNCTCCTTGTGCTGAATGGGGTGCCGGGTGCGGCGTGGCGTGGGCGGTTCAGGCGACCGCTTCCTGGGTGCGACGCAAGGTATTGCGGTTGTCCGGCACGGCCAGGCCGAAGTTGTCGCGCAGGGTCTGGCCCTCGTATTCGCGACGCAGCAGGCCGCGCTGCTGCAGCACCGGCACCACCAGCTCGGTGAAGCGCTGCAGGCCGTCAGGCAACAGGGANNCCGCTTCGTGCTCGAACCAGTCCTGCACGGCATTGGCGACGTCCTCGGCGGTACCGACGAAGTCCCGCTTCGGCGCGGAGAACCGCAGGGCGACCTGGCGCAGGGTCAGGCCCTCTTCGCGGGCGATGCGCTTGAGCTGGTCGGACGAGCCCTTGTGGCTCTGGCTGCCGAGATCGCCCAGGTCGGGGAAGGGCGCATCGAGGTCATGGCCGCTGAAATCGTAGTCGTTGAACGGCCGGCCGAGGGCGACCAGCGCATCCTCGATGCTGACCAGTTCCACCGCTTGCTGGTAACGGCGTTCGGCGTCCTCGGCATCGATCCCGACGATGGGGCGGATGCCCGGCAGGATGAACAGCTCGTCCGGGTTGCGTCCGAAGTTGCGCGCCCGGTGCTTGAGGTCCTGGTAATAGGCCCGGGCCTCGCTGAAACCCTCGGGGCTGACGAAGATCGCATCGGCCTGGCGGGCGGCGAAATTGCGTCCGTCCTCGGAGGTGCCGGCCTGGAAAATCAACGGCTGGCCCTGGCGCGAGCGGGCGATGTTCAGCGGGCCCTTGACCTTGAAGAACTCGCCCTGGTGGTTCAGCGCATGGAGTTTGTCCGGGTCGAAGAATTCACCGCTTTGCTTGTCGCGAGTGAAGGCATCGTCTTCCCAGGAATCCCACAGGCCCTGGACCACCTGCACATGTTCCTTGGCGATGCGGTAGCGCTCGGCGTGGGGCGGATGCTCGGCCTTGCCGAAGTTGTCGGCGGTGCCGGAGAGCCACGAGGTAACCACGTTCCAGCCGGCGCGGCCGCCGCTGATGTGGTCCAGCGAGGCGAGCTGGCGGGCGACCTGGAAGGGCTCGGTGTAGCTGACGGTGATGGTCGCCACCAGGCCGATATGCTCGGTCACCGCGGCCAGGGCGGAGAGAACGGTCAGCGGTTCGAAGCGGTTGAGGTAATGGGGGCTGGACTTGGCGTGGATATGCAGGCTGTCGGCGATGAAGGCGAAGTCGAATTTAGCGCCTTCAGCCAGTTGCGCCTGCTGCTTGTAGAACCTGAAGTTGACGCTGGCATCGGCCAGGGCGTCCGGATGGCGCCACTCGCCCCAGCCGTGACCGACACCGTGGATCATTGCGCCGAGTTTGATCTGTCGCTTGCTCATGCTTCGCTCCTTGAGGAGAGGGGAGTTCGGTGATGGCCTCCGCCGGGCATGGGGTCGGTCTGTGGGATAGACCATAAGCTGTTGGAGCGGGTGCTGTGAAAGCACATTTTCTTCTATGTTAATTATGTAAGTTGTGCATTTTAAGATTTGTTTATATCAGTGAATTGAATCTTGGCCTTGAGGGCCTAATCGCTGGCAAGCCAGCTCCCACAGGGATCGCGCAACCTGTGGGAGCCGGCGTTGCCGGCGATGAGGCCCGAAAGGTCAATCAGAAGTCATAGGTCAACCGCGTGTAGTAATACCCCCCGGTAAACCCGTACGGCGAATACGCCCCGTAGCTCTTGAGCATGGTCTTGCTGCTCGGCGACTGCCGCTCGGGATAGATGTCGAACAGGTTTTTCGCCCCGATCGCCAGGTTCAGGTCCTTGGTCAGCTGGTAGCCCACATCCAGGTCGGTGATCCAGCGCGCCTTGTACACCCGGTCCAGGGAGCGGTCATTGGCGTCGTTGACCTCGCGGTACGAGCCGTAGCGCGTAAGCCCGAGGTTGACGGTGTAGTCATCGAGCTTCCAGCTTCCGCCCAGCAGCAACTTGGTCTTGGGCTGCACCCCGGAGATGAAGTTGCGCGCCTGGCGGTTCATCAGCTCGTAGTCCTTGCCGAGAATGTTGACGCTGTCCTTGTAGTCGAGGATCTCGGTGTCGTTCCAGTTCCACGCCGCGGTCCATTTCACGCTGCCGTAGGCGCCCAGGTCGTGGTCGTAGTTGCCCACCAGGTCGACGCCCTTGGTACGGGTGTCGGCGCCGTTGGTGAAGTACTGGCCGCCGGACGTCGAGTCGATGCCGTTGGCCAGCAGGGTCTGGGTGACTTCCGGGCCGAGCAGGGTGCCGGTCAGGGTGATGCGGTCGCGCACGTTGATCACGTAGGCATCGGCAGTGAACGACAGCTGATCGCTCGGCTGGAAGGTCAGGCCCAGGCTGTAGTTGCTGGACTTCTCCGGCTTCAGCGCCTCGGCNNGGCGCCGAGGGCCTGGGCCGCCGCCGAGTCCACCGGCAGCACGCCGTAGTTGATCGACTGGTAGACGCCGTTGACCACCCCGTAGGTGGTAGAGCGGGCGCTGAACAGGCTGTTGGCCAGGGACGGCGCACGGAAGCCGTTGCTCACCGTGGCCCGCACCGCCAGTTGCGGGGTGAACTCGTAGCGGGTGCTGAGCTTGCCGCTGCGGGTGGCGCCGAT
>DQAA01000366.1:6422-6561 GCA_003523465.1 Pseudomonas sp. | reverse complement strand
GAGCTGCCTACACGGCAGTGAACGCATTCGTAGTAGGCAAGGACCAACTCCTCGAATTTCTGAGCTGCCTACACGGCAGTGAACGCCGTGTTCGGTTGATCGGCAAGTCTTGCGCGTTTCTGAGCTGCCTACACGGCAG
>DQAA01000366.1:0-6301 GCA_003523465.1 Pseudomonas sp. | reverse complement strand
AGCTGCCTACACGGCAGTGAACTAGACCACTTCCCCTCTAACCCCTTCTTTCTAAAAGAATCTCCCTCAGAAACCTCCGTCCAACCCTTTTTCGAGAGCCCTTCATAACCCATTGATTTTCAAAGGGCCCTCGAATTAAGCCAGAAAAAGGGTTCAGAACCACGGCACCGTGCTCGTCCCGCTCAACCCATACCCGCTAAACGGTCCCCCTTGCGGCTGCTCAAGCAAAGGCCCCTGCCGGACGAACAACTTGAAGAGCTGCCCACCGCCATTACTGCGCAGCGTTGCGAACGGTAAATCACAGCGTTTTCCGGCGCTGTCTGGAATACGCTGGCGTGCCTCTCCTTCCGTGATCCCATGCCGCTTGATCAACCGCCGCCGCGCCCGCTCCGGGTTGCTGTCCACCTGCACCCGGCTGACGGTTCGGTGTTTCACGTCTGCCGGCACCGCAAGCGGCTCACTCGCTTCAACGTGATCCCGCATACCCACCAGCCAATCGAGCGCCAGCAGGGCGGATAACGCCTGAGCATTGCCATGCACGCGCAAATGCGCGCCTAGTGTCCGGGCATTCTGGCCGCTCCCGGGAAAACTGATACCGATGTCGTCCCGTCGCAGGTCATGCAGGGCACGGTGCAGCTTGGCCAGCAGGGCACTCATCAGCAAGGTCGGGGGAAACTCCGGATCAGGCCGCAGCTTCAGTTCGAGGTAACGATCCATGCTCAGCCCGCCTCGCCGAACACACCACCGCGAATCAGGGTGGCGATGACGAAATGCTGCTGGTCGAGGGCGGGTACCTTGTCCTTCAGCACCCAGCCATCGAGCAGGGTGTAGAAGTCGTCTTTTGTGGTACGCGGCTGACGGTAGGCCTTGCCCTGGGTGGTGACCGACCCATAGGGTTCCACAGCGATCGGCCCGTTGACCTCGGCCTCCTGGTACCAGGTGTCGATGCTGCGGATGGCATTGCCAAGTTTCTGCGAGTGGATACCGGCAATGTCGTTGACCTGATAGAGGGTTTTGCTCTTGTCGCCACGACCACGATCAAGGATCAGTTCCTGGGACGGGAAGACTTCCTGCCCGGCACCCAGGCGAACAAAGGCGCTGATTCGCAGCAGCACATGCTGTTCACCCGCCAGGCCGTTGGCGATCAGTTGGCTCAGTTCCCCCAGCGCAGCCGTGTGCTTGCCGTGACTGTCGAAGTTGCGCAGGGACAGGGCGAAGGCATCGAAGGTCCAGCTCTTCGCGGCCTGGCCATCCACCAGGTGATCGACCTGAACCTCGACCTGCTCGGCACCGATACGGTTGCGCCATAGGAAGCGCCCGTTGGCCAGGTTGTAGGCGTAACGGCGAGCCAGTTCATTGAAACCGTTTTGCTCGACATACCCCTTCACGGTCGCCAGCAGCTTGCGCCGGTAGTCGGCATCGTTGCACGCCGACGGCTGGCCGGTGCCGCCCAGTACGCGCAGGGTGAAGCTGACGCGCAGGGTGTCGGCGTCATGGGGCAGGGTGGCTACATCGACGGTCTGCAGGTTGGGGTTTTCGATCTGCGCGTCCAGTTTCGCCGGGTCCAGTTCCTTGGTCTTCAGACGATTGGAGATAGTGCCGCGTACCGATTTCGGGCTGATGCCGATGGCGTTCCAGTTACTGCGAGAACGCCAGTCACCGGCATGAAAGAGCGCGTCGGAGGGATCGAGCTTGCGCTCGAAGGCGAGGACGGAGGCGGTTTTCAGGCTGTCATTACTCATATGCAAATCCCTTGTATGAAGTGGCTGGCAGTTCAGTCGAAGTCGTATTCGGTTTCGGCTTGGTAGTGGTTGCGGCAGCGGTACAGGCGCTGCTCTTCATCGCTGTCGGCGTACCACAGCAGTTGCTCAACCGAACGCAGGCGGTGTGGGCTGAGCCACTGACCGATGCTGAAGAGGCTTTCCACCAGGCGGAATTGCGTGGTCTGGTCGCGGGCGCTGGACACCGAGCCGGCGGCTTGCAGTTCGCTCAAACCGGCATAGCCAACCGGAATGGGCACGACCCAGCCGAGGTTCTGGCGGTCGTGGAGCCAGCGCTGGTCCTTTTTGCCCGATTCATGTTCGGGACCGGCTTCCGGTGCCCGCCAGTTGATGCGCGAGAGCGACAGCCACGCGTCCAGCGGCGAGGCTTGCGGGTCGCTGGCGAGCAACTCGACATGTCGTTGTTCAAGCAGGTCATGGCGCTCGACCAGTACAAATCCCGGGAGCAGGCACCACATGGCGTCCTTGAACATGCTCTGGCTGTCTTCCTGGTTGCCGGTGAGGGCGAGCAGGCCAGGTACATGTTTTTTGCCAGGGGTTGGCGCTGGAATGATGCTGCCGCCTGCTATCCGCATCTGCGACAGCAGCCCGGTGATGCGTCGGACCAGCTGGTCCTTGTCGCTGTTTTCCAGGGCCGGGCCCTGGACGGCGAATACCAGGCTGAGCTCAAGGTGAATGCGGCCTTCTTCGACGATGGCGGCTGGCTTGCCGTCCTTGTCGTTGGGGTTGCGGGTCAGGCGGAAATCATTCACGTAGCCCCAGTCAGTGACCAGCTCCTGATGGTCGTGGGCAACCACGGCGACCGCGTTGAATTGCAGGTCGATATCCGCCGCGCGCGCCTTGCGTTCGAGGGCCCACATCAAGCCGATAAAGGCAGTGATGGAAGGAAAACCGTGGGTCAGCGGGCTGGAAATCGCATTGGCGTTCTGCACGTGCAGATGAGGCACGATCAGCAGGTGGTCGAAACCAGGCAGTTCACTCATCGGACGCCTCCAGGTGACGGGCGAGCGGGATCACATAGACCGCTATCTTGCGTGTCCAGTGGGCGTGTTCGACGCTGCTGACCGGCAGTCCGGCTTTCTTGAGGATGTCGTTGAGCCAGATGCCGAAACGCTTGGCGACTTCGTCCGGCCAGGTTTGCCGGCCGAAGGCGGTGGCGAAGTTCTGGTCCGCTTCCTCATGCCCTTCACGGGGAGAGAGCGAGGCTCGTTCAGGGTCGAGCCAGAGCTGTTCGCAAAGGGGGAGGTTGCAGGTGGCCTGGGTTGTCCAGCCGGCTGGGTATTGGTTTTGAATACCCTGGCCGAATGCTGCAAGCGAGCGGCCAAGGGCCTGTTCGATGCGTTCCCGCTTCTGGCGGGTTTCGAAGCTCTGTTCAGGGTCACTTTCCAGCAGCTTGCACAGGGCGGTGACCTGACGGTTCACGCCGTCGAACTGGCGGAACCTGTCGAACACCGAACCGATGGAGAGCAGTGGATTGCGCGAGCCGCTGCTCCATGCCGGAGGAAGCGAGGCCAGCAGATAGTTCACACCGCCGCGATCACTGTTGAGCTGGCTGATGTTCTGCGGCTTGGTGCCACCGAGCTTGCGGGTGATCAGACCGCGGTAATCGTGGTAGCTGTCGGAGTGCTGCGCCTTGTTCCGCCAGGCCTGTCGAGCTTCCTTGTTGCGTTCTCCGTAGCGGACTTCCGTGATGTCCAGGTGGGCTGCGTGCATCAGGCTGCTCGGGAACAGCGGCTGGAGCAGATGAAAGCCTGCGTCGTCAGTCGGATCGTTGTTCACGCTCCAGTACACCTGCTTGGCCATTTCGTGGGAACTGACCGAATCGCTGGGACGGATCAGGCCTTTGAAGGCAGTGGCCCATTCGTTGGCGATGCCTGCGTCGTCATGTAGCGCGGCGAGCAGGTCGGCATCGTTTTCCTGGAGCCAGTCCAGCAAGCGGCGGTCTTCGACTTCGACCTTGAGGAATTTGTAGACGTCCAGCGCCGCAGCGTTGCCGACGATGTCGGTGGCCATGTCGCTGCCCAGCAGATGGCTGCCGATTTCCTTGTGCTGAAACAGCGAGGACGGATCGACAAACAGGCTGGTGCCACGGGCGTCGGGGTGGGTGGCTTTGAGCACATGGGTCACCGCCTGGATCTGCGCGACCCGGCGTGCGGCATCGGCGAGCCAGGTGGCGTAGTCGTATTTCGCGGCGATGGAAGTGTCGGTGGGTTCGGCACCCTTGAGCTTGGCTTCCTTTCTTTCCGTGATGAAGCTGGCGATGGTGGTGCGGAACAGGGTGGTGCGGGATATCGATTCGGGTCCTTCTTTCATTCGGTCAGTCCATTCAAGTAACCACGAAGAGTTATCTCACCAACGTGCAGGTGGTGAGCCCCTTTACTCAGGAATCATTTCCTTTCTTTGCAAACCCCAACACCGGGTGATACCGCCACCCAAACGTGCTGGCATACACCTGCACCGAGGTGAAGCGTTCGGCACAGGTCTCCAGTGACAATTCCAGCTCTTGCGCCAGTTCCTCCAGCAGCCCCATCACATCGTGCCGCCCCCAGGGCGTGATCCCAGGTCCCAGGCTGCCTTCGAGATCGACCGTCTCCAGCAACTCCGAACACTCCAGGTAAACCCGCTCTTTGCTGAAACGGCCTGGTTCATGGATGCGATGAAGCACAAGGCGCTCCTGGTCTTCATCCGGCAACAGCACCAGTTCCTCTTCGGGAATGCTGCTGTCACGGAAAGGTTGCTGCTGCGGCAAGGCCCAGGTCAGTGCGGCCTGGGGGAATTGCCAGGCGCAGGCGGCGTCCAGGTCGAGGTTTTCCCGAGGAGCCCGGCGGGCATATTGCTGACCGGCACTGCGTTCCTTGGGCAGCATCAACTCGATCAGCCGGGCATGCTCCAGGTCGACCAGGCTCTGTCGAGGTTCGAGTGCCGATGAGTGCTTCGCCTGGATACGCGGGCGGGCGCTGATAGCGTCGACGTCTTCCTTGCTCAGCAACGTGCCCAGCCGGTGGCTTGCCAGCCTGAAGCGATGGCCGGCGGCTGCGCCATCCTGTTCGAAGCCCGGTCTGATGAAGGCCGGGTTTTCACGTGTGCGAGGTTCCAGCTGGTTTTCGAAGTGCCGCAAGTTGGTATCGAAGATCAGCAGGTTGGCGCTGTCGCAAGCCTGGTTGCGGTGGCGCTGGACCCGCCCGGCAATCTGGATCAGCGAGCGCATCGACGAGGGTTCGACAACCGCCCAGTCGTAATCGTGATCGCGCCCCACCTCGGTCACCGGCGAGCCGAGCACCACGAACAGATGCTCCTGCTCGGGATAACGCAGCAGGGCGTCGCGGATTTCGCTCTGGTTGAAGACCGCGCCGGTGTTCCGGCGATCGAGCGTGCGGTCCAGTTGGGCCTCGATGGCCGAGCGCAACAGCAATGGAAAACGCGAGTGATAGACGCACAGGTGGATGCGCTGCCCCTCTTTCGCCCCCAGCTGGAAAAGCGCCAGGGCGACGTCGAACAGCGGTTCGATATTCGCCATGCGCACCAGGCCGAAGCTCACGCGCTTGCCCGTGTGGGGGCAGGGGTTGGCGTGCCGCTGATGCGCGGTTTGCATGGCCTCGCGGATGCTCATGGCGAACGCATTGCGGGCCTGCTCCTTGCTCTGGACGGTGAAGGTCAAGGGAAGGATCTCGCCGCGCCTGCACGGTATGACTTTGCTTAGCCCGGCGACGCGTTTTTCCACGAAGAGCGAATGCTGCTGGTTGAAGCTGGCCGCATCGTCGCAATTGGCCTGGTGGATGCCGAACTCATCCACCCACAGGCAGGCGGTCGCGGGGTCGGTGTCGGGCGTTCCCCGGTTGCGTCGATAGTGTTCACGGCCCGCGCGGTAGGCCTGGAACATCCCGTCCACCAGCGCCGGCGGCAAGGTGGCCGAGGACAGCAAAACCCGCGTTCCCAGCAAGCCGGCCCAGTAGACGAGGCGGGTTACGGCGGGCAGATCCGCCTGGTCGAAATCGTCCAGTTCATCCAGCACCAGATCGCTGCTCATCAGGCGCAGCATCGGCGCGATCTGTCGCCCGGCGCGCTGCGCTTCGGTGGCGGGCATCAGGTGATCGATGGTGCAGACCAGCATGGGGGCGCTCAGCAGCGAACGAATGCTCTGGTCCGCCATGGCCTTGTCGAGCAGGCCATGTTGGCTGGTGTCGCCTTCGTAGAGAACGTGGCTGTCCTCTTCGAGCAGTGCCTGGATGGACTCCGAACCGCTGGCTTCGGCGCGGGCCTGATGGAATTCGAAGAGGACGCGACTGGCGGAGCCGCCGACATGGATGGCCAGTTCGTCCACGTTCAGGTGCAAGTCGCGGCGGTAGCTGTCGCCGGTCTGCCGGGTGAGGGTGCGCAGGCCGAGGGCGAAGGTGCAACGCAGGCCCAGTTGCGGATCGGCCAGGGCATTCATGATGCGCGCGTTGGCGAGGGTCTTGCCGCAGCCGGTGGAGGCCATGTTGATGATGAACGTGCCCTGTCCCATCGCCTGGGTACGCAGG
>DQAA01000365.1:4623-4746 GCA_003523465.1 Pseudomonas sp. | reverse complement strand
GTGAACCCGCTCCCACAGGGGCCAGTGAGGCCTGAGAGTGCGATCAGGCCTGCTTCACTTCGCGCATGGCCTTGCCTTTGACCGGCGCACCATCCGCCACATAGTACTTGGCAGTACTGCGCG
>DQAA01000365.1:0-4613 GCA_003523465.1 Pseudomonas sp. | reverse complement strand
GCGTTGAGGTTGCCGGTGATGATGATCGGCATGATCGACGCATCGACCACTCGCAGACCTTCCATCCCGTGCACCCGGCCCTGGCCATCGACCACCGCCATGTCGTCTTCGCCCATCTTGCACGAGCAGGACGGGTGGAACGCGGTTTCGGCGTGCTCGCGAATGAACTTGTCCAGCTCTTCGTCCGACTGCACGTGCTCGCCCGGGCTGATTTCGCGGCCGCGGTAAGCGTCCAGTGCCGGCTGGGCCATGATTTCGCGGGTCAGGCGGATGCCGTCGCGGAATTCCTGCCAGTCCTGCTCGGTGGCCATGTAGTTGAACAGGATGCTCGGGTGCTGGCGCGGATCGCGGGATTTCGCCTGGATCCGGCCGCGGCTCGGCGAACGCATCGAGCCCATGTGCGCCTGGAAGCCATGTTCCTTCACACCATTGGAGCCGTTGTAGTTAATCGCTACCGGCAGGAAGTGGTACTGGATGTTCGGCCATTCGAATTCCGGACGGGTGCGGATGAAACCACCGGCCTCGAACTGGTTGCTGGCGCCGATCCCGGTGCCGTTGAACAGCCACTCGGCACCGATCGCCGGCTGGTTCCACCACAGCAGCGACGGGTACAGCGACACCGGCTGGGTGCAGGCGTATTGCAGGTACAGCTCGAGGTGGTCCTGCAGGTTTTCGCCGACGCCCGGCAGTTCGTGAACGACCGGGATGTTCAGGCTGTCCAGCAGCTCGCGGGAGCCGACGCCGGAACGTTGCAGCAGTTGTGGCGAAGCGATGGCGCCGCTGCAGACGATGACTTCCTTGCGGGCACGGGCTTCCACGCGTTCTTCACTGGCGCCGACCAGGTAGGTCACGCCGACGGCGCGCTTGCCTTCGAACAGCACGCGGTCGCTCAGGGCGTGGGTGACGATGGTCAGGGTCGGGCGCTTCTTGGCGGTGTCCAGGTAGCCGCGGGCGGTGCTGGAGCGGCGGCCGTTCTTGGTCACGCTGCGGTCCATCGGACCGAAGCCTTCCTGTTGATAACCGTTGAGGTCTTCGGTGCGCGGGTAACCGGCCTGCACGCCGGCTTCGACCATGGCGTGGAACAGCGGGTTGTTGCCGGCTTTCGGGGTCGCCACGCTGACCGGACCGTCGCCACCGTGGTAGTCGTTCGGGCCGATGTCACGGGTTTCCGCCTTGCGGAAATACGGCAGGCAGTCGAGGTAGGTCCAGTCTTCCAGGCCCGGCAGCTTGGCCCAGCCGTCGAAGTCCAGGGCGTTGCCGCGGATGTAGCACATGCCGTTGATCAGCGACGAGCCACCCAGGCCCTTGCCGCGACCGCATTCCATGCGGCGGCCGTCCATGTGCGGCTCCGGATCGGTCTCGTAGGCCCAGTTGTAGCGGCGGCCTTGCAGCGGGAAGGCCAGGGCGGCGGGCATCTGGGTGCGGAAGTCGGCGCGGTAGTCCGGGCCGCCGGCTTCCAGGAGGAGGACGGTGACGCCTTCGTCTTCGGTCAGGCGGGTTGCCAGGGTGTTACCGGCCGAGCCGGCACCGACGATGATGTAGTCGAAAATATGGGAGGCCATGTTCTGTTCCCTCGTTGAGCAAGCAGGTGGGAGAGCGGGGGAGACGCCCGGTCAGCGGGGACCGGGCGCGGCTGCAACGGGGCGGCTTAGAACACCGAGTTGTAGCTGCCCAGCTCGACCTGGACCGACTTGATGCGGGTGTACTGGGCCAGCGAGCTGACGCCGTTCTCGCGGCCGACACCGGACTGCTTGTAGCCACCGACCGGCATTTCCGCCGGCGACTCGCCCCAGGCGTTGATCCAGCAGATACCGGCTTCCAGCTGGTGGATGATGCGGTGGGCGCGGCTGATGTCGTTGGTGCAGACGCCGGCGGCCAGGCCGTATTCGGTGTCGTTGGCGCGGCGGATCACTTCTTCTTCGGTTTCGTAGCTGAGGATGCTCATCACCGGGCCGAAGATCTCTTCCTTGACGATGGTCATGTCGTCGCGGCAGTCGGTGAACACGGTCGGCGCAACGAACGCGCCCTTGGCGAATTCACCCTCGGTCAGACGCTCGCCGCCGCAGAGGACGCGGGCACCTTCTTCCTTGCCCTTGGCGATGTACGACAGGACGCTTTCCATGTGCGGGAAGCTGACCAGCGGACCGAAGTTGGTGTTCTCGTCTTCCGGGTTGCCGACACGAATGCGGGCGACACGTTCGACGATCTTGGCTTCGAAAGCCGCCTTCATCGACGCAGGAACGAACACGCGGGTGCCGTTGGTGCAGACCTGGCCGGAGCTGTAGAAGTTGGCCATCATCGCGATATCGGCGGCGCGATCGAGGTCGGCGTCTTCGCAGATGATCAGCGGCGACTTGCCGCCCAGTTCCATGGTCACTTCCTTCAGCGAGGAGCTGGAGGCGCTGGCCATGACCTTCTTGCCGGTGGTGGTGCCGCCGGTGAAGGAGACTTTCTCGATGCGCGGGTGCTCGGTCAGCCAGGTGCCGACTTCGCGGCCGCTGCCGGTGAGGACGTTGAACACACCGTCCGGCAGGCCGGCTTCGGTGTAGATCTCGGCCAGTTTCAGGGTGGTCAGCGAGGTGACTTCGCTCGGCTTGAAGATCATCGCGTTGCCGGCGGCCAGGGCCGGAGCGGATTTCCACAGGGCGATCTGGATCGGGTAGTTCCACGCGCCGATGCCGACGGTGACGCCCAGCGGCTCGCGACGGGTGTAGACGAAGGAGGAGTCGCGCAGCGGGATCTGCTCGCCTTCGATGGCCGGGACCAGGCCAGCGTAGTACTCCAGCACGTCGGCGCCGGTGACGATGTCGACGTAGCGGGTTTCCGAGTAGGACTTGCCGGTGTCCAGGGTTTCCAGGGCAGCCAGCTCGTCATTGCGCTCGCGCAGGATGTCGACGGCACGACGCAGGATGCGCGAGCGCTGCATGGCGGTCATCGCGGCCCAGACTTTCTGGCCGCGTTCGGCGCTTTCCACGGCGCGCTCGACGTCGGCCTGGGTAGCGCGTTGCACATTGGCGAGGACTTCGCCGTTGGCCGGGTTGATGGCCTCGAAGGTGGCATCGCTGCCAGCGTCGACGTAACCACCATCAATGTAGAGTTTTTGCGTTTCGAAACGGGCCATAGTGTCCTCGCAAGTGCAATGTGATTGGCTAGCCGGCAGTCGCTCCCGAGGGTTTGCGGGACGCTTTGCGCGGGGTTTCAGAGGCCTGGGTCTGTGTGTCCGGGCTCGTCTGTTTCGCCAGTTGTAGATCCATGTATTCGTAAGCGATCCGCTGCGCCTGTTGGGTATCGAAGCTGTCTCCCGACAGCGCCCCGCGCAGCCATAAACCGTCGATCAAAGCCGCCAGGCCACGGGCTGCACTGCGTGCTTCGGAAAGCGGCAGGACGCGGCGGAACTGGCAGCACAGGTTGGAATACAGACGGTGATCGTTGATCCGCTGCAACCTGTGCAAGGACGGCTGGTGCATGCTGGTGGCCCAGAAGGCCAGCCAGGTTTTCATTGCCGGGCCGTTGACCTGGCTGGCGTCGAAGTTGCCTTCGATGATCACCTGCAGGTGGGCACGCGGGCTGTTGTCCGTGAGTGCGTGGCGACGGGCGGCGGTGCCCTCGCTCAAGACCGTCATCAAGTGCTGCATGGTCGCTGCGATCAGGCCGTTCTTGTCCCGAAAGTAGTGACTGATGATGCCGTTCGACACACCGGCCAAACGGGCGATCAGCGCAATGCTGGCATCACCCATGCCGACCTGGTCGATAGCCGTCAACGTGGCTTCGATCAACTGCTGGCGGCGAATGGGTTGCATACCGACCTTGGGCATCTTGCAAATCTCCTCAGGCCTGCGAGCAGACGACAAGCGGCTGACTCGGCGAAGGCCAGTCTATTTTGTTTTGATTGAACGTTCAATCAACAAAGAATAAGCTCTGCGACAATTCGTACCATTGACAGGATTTTGGGCCGGTCAGAAGTCACGAATTGGCACCCCCGAAAAGACGTGTACCCCCGCAAAACAAGGTGTTTCACGCGCACAGACGCACCGTTGGACCGCTTTGCCCCAGGCCGTGAAAGCCAGGAGGCGCAACCCTCGAGCCGGGGTTTTCGAGCGAGTTTCCAGCGCAATCGATTTGGGATCACGGTTTTTCAAGGTGCTTTTATATCACCTGGGACGATGGGGCTATTGCACCAATTGTCCAGGTGACGGGTCGTTGTTCCTTTTTCCTACGCACCGCCTTGGAGCATCCGTGCAATGAGTTCTGCCTCCCTGATCAAGACCCCCGCCGAGAGGGTCCGGGTCAACAGCGTGGTGTTTTTCACCTCGACGCTGCTGATCCTCTGCTTGACCGCCTTGCTGATCGCTGCCCCCGAAACCGCCGGCCGTGTGCTCGGCCAGGCCCAGGCCTGGCTGTCGCGCAGCTTCGGCTGGTACTACATGCTGGTGATCGGCGGCTACCTGCTGTTCGTCATCGCCATCGCCTTCTCCCGCTACGGCAAGCTCAAGCTCGGCGGCAAGGACGACAAGCCCGACTTCAGCTACGGCGCCTGGGCCGGCATGCTGTTTTCCTCGGGCATCGGTATCTCGCTGCTGTACTTCGGCGCGTCCGAGCCGCTGGACCACTAC
>DQAA01000364.1:3141-3374 GCA_003523465.1 Pseudomonas sp. | reverse complement strand
AAGGGTGGAGAACATCCATGCCCAGGCCGAGCGCGCTGCCCAGGTGGTCATGCAGACCACCGCCAGCAGCAAGGTGCTCGACGACCTGGCGGCCCAGCTCAAGGCCAGCCTGGGCCAGTTCCGCGCCTGATCAGGCGCGGTTCAGGTACATCCGGGTGGTCAGCAGGTACACCGGCAGCCCGGAGACCAGGATCAGCAGCGCCGCATACGGCGCTGCTGCCGCGAACTCGACG
>DQAA01000364.1:2907-3099 GCA_003523465.1 Pseudomonas sp. | reverse complement strand
GTCAAGGAACACCAGGGCGAAGGCGGCCGCCAGCGCCGGGAAGATGATCGGCAGGGTCACCCGGCAGAACGCCGTGAACGGTGTTGCGCCGAGGGTCCGTGCCGCTTCTTCCAGTTGCGGTGCGGCCTTGGTCAGCGCCGTGCGCACCGGCGCCTGGGCCAGCGGCAGGAACAGCAGGGCGTAGGCCAGCAG
>DQAA01000364.1:0-2897 GCA_003523465.1 Pseudomonas sp. | reverse complement strand
AATACACCAGGGTCAGGGCGATCACCAAGCCCGGCAAGGCATGCAGCAGGTACGGCAGGCGCTCGGCCCAGATCGCCAGGCGACCCTTGTAGCGCACCACCAGGAAACTCACCGGCAACGCCAGCAGCAGGCTCACGCCGGCACCGCCCAGCGAGATCGACAGCGACGACAGCAGCGCCCGCCCGATCTCCGCCACCGGGAACGCCGCCGACGAACCCACGCTCAACCAGTACGCCAGCATTCCCAGCGGGATCCCGCTACCGAGAATCGCCAGCCCCAGGCAATACAGCTGCCCCAGCGGCATCCAGCCACGCAGGCGAACGGGGGCGCCACGCCGGGCCACGCCCTGGCCGATCCGTACATGTCGCGCCTTGCCCCGTACCCGCAACTCCAGCCAGAGCATCAGCAGGCACATCAGCAACAGCACCGCCGAGAGCATCGCCGCGTTGGCGTTGCTGAATTCCAGTTCGAACTGCTGGTAGATCGCCGTGGTGAAGGTCTGCAGGTTGAGGATCGACAGGGCGCCGAACTCCACCAGCATGTGCAGGGCGATCAGCAGGCTGCCGCCGAGAATCGACGGCCACAGCAGCGGCAGGGTGACCCGGCGGAATACCGACCAGCGATTGCAACCCATGGTCCGCGCCGATTCTTCCAGCGAGGTGTCCAGGTTGCGCAGGGTCGCTGCCACGGGCAGGAACACCAGCGGGTACTTGGACAGGCTCATTACCAGGATCGCGCCCCACAGTCCTTCGAACTTCGGGCTCAGGGACACCCAGGTAAAGCCACTGACGAAGGACGGCACGGCGAACGGCAGACACAGAACCACGCCCCACAGCCGGCGCCCCGGCAGGTCGCTGCGTTCCAGCAACCAGGCCAGGGACAGTCCGACCACGGCACAAGCGATAGTGACCCCGACCATCAGCAGCAGGGTGTTGCGCATCAGGCCCCAGACGAAGGGCCGCCAGATCAGGCGCAGGGCCTCATGCCAGCCGGCGTCCCAAGTCTTCATCGCCACGTACAGCAGCGGCAGCAGGCTCAGGCCCACCAGCAGCAGGACCGGCATCACCACCCAGATCGACGGGCGCTTGCGCCGCGGCACGAAGCCGGTGTTCAGCTCCACGGGAAGCGCGGCGCTCATCAGAGCAGGCCGACTTCGCGTTCGAGTTCCAGCGCTTCCTCGGCATTACCCAGGTCGGCCGGGGTGATCTTCGGTGGACGCAGGTCTTCGAACGGCTTCAGGCCCTGGTCGGAGACCATGCCCTTGTGCAGCGGGTACTCGGCGGTGGTCTGGGTGATCACGCGCTGGCCTTCTTCGCTGGCCATCCAGGCGAGCAGGGCCTGGGCTTCCTTGGGATGCTTGCTGGCCTTCACTGCGGCGGCGCCGGAGATGGTCATCAGGCCGCCGACATCGCCGTCCGCCAGGTAATACAGCTTGGAGTCGAGCTGGCCGCGTTCTTTCTTCAGGGCGTACCAGTAGTAGTTGTTGACCAGCACCGCCGCGACTTCGCCGTTTTCCACGGCCTTCAGGGCGACCATGTTGTTGGTGTAGGTCTTGCCGAAGGCCTTGAGGCCGGTCAGCCACTCCTCGGCAGCCTCGCGGCCGTGGATCTTCAGGATGGCCACGGCCTGCTCCTGGAAGGCGCCGCTGGTCGGTACGAAGCCGATCTTCCCGTCCCACTCGGGGTCGGCGAAGTCCATCACCGACTGCGGCAGGTCTTTCTCGTCGATCTCTTTCGGGTTGAAGGCGACGACGCGGGTGCGGGCGGTCACGCCCATCCAGGTGCCGTTGGCCGCGACGAATTCCTTGGGCAGCACATCGAGGGTCGATTGGTCGATGGTCGCCAGCAGGCCCAGCTCGCCGAGGTTGTTCAGGGGCGGCGACTCCTCGGTGTAGATCACGTCCGCCGGGGAGCGATCGCCTTCCTCGATGATCTGGCTGGCCAGCTGGTTGCTGCTGCCCTTGCGGATATTGATATGGATGCCGGTCTTGGCCTCGTAGGCCTTGGCGATGGCGTCACCGATTTCCTTGTGCTGGCCGTTGTAGAGCGTCAGGGTCACCGGATCGGCGGCCATCGCGGCCGGCGTGCCGAGCACCAGGCCGAGCAGGGACACGGCCAGGCCGCGCAGAATCGGGTTACGGCGGATCGTCATGCGGGTGGTTCCTCGCTTGCGGGCTTTACAAATTGTTTCAATGATAAACGATATTGTTTCTCAGGAACGCTCATGAAGGAAAAATCATGAGCAGGCTATCGTTTGTCTTTGTCGCAAGCGGCGGCTTTGGCTGTGGTTATCGGTTGTCGGGTTTTCTCGCGATCACGGCATTTACGGGGGCAACCGGGAAATGCAGACCGTTGCGTTGCTCCACTTTGACAAAGCCCAGTTCGCGCAGCATTTGCGTCAATTCGCCTTCGACAAGGACATGACGGCCTTGCATCCGCAGGTGCAGGTAATAGGGCAGCACGCGGCTGGCCTGCTCCGGGGCGGGAGGAACTTCAGCATGGCAGCAGACCAGCACGCCACCTGGGCGAAGTGCGGTGCGCAGGCGCTGTAGCAGGCTGGGCAGATCGCCGGCGAAGTGCAGCACCGAGGAACACCAGATCAGGTCATAGCCGCTGCCAAGATCATCCAGGTCGAGGTTGCCGCCCACTGCGGTCAGGCGTTCACCGAGCCCCGCATCGGCGATATTGGTGGCGGCGACCGAGGCGGCTTGCGGAAACTCGAAAACTGCCCCGCTGGCGTGGGGGAGGCGGCGGGCCAGGGCGATGGCGATCAGTCCGGGTCCACCGCCGAGGTCCAGGATGTGCTGCACGTGGGGAAATTCGGGCAGGGTTTCCAGCAGTTCGCAGGCTGCCGCCGTTGTGACGGCCCGTTGCTCCTGGGCGATCTGTAGCCGGGCC
>DQAA01000669.1 GCA_003523465.1 Pseudomonas sp. | reverse complement strand
CTCGATCGCGATGACGCCCTGGCCATGCTGGCCGCCCTCTCCGGACGCGAGCACGAAGTGCTGACTGCCGTAGCCGTCACCGATGGCCAGCGCAGCGAAAGCCTGTGCATCAGCAGTCGTGTTTCCTTCAATCCCATCAGCGAAGCCCGGGCCCGCAGCTACTGGGCCAGCGGCGAGCCGTGCGACAAGGCCGGCGCCTATGCCATCCAGGGCCTTGGCGCCGTCTTCGTGCAGGGCCTGCAGGGCAGTTATTCCGGCGTGGTAGGCCTGCCGGTGGCGGAGACCGCCGAATTGCTCGAACGCTTCGGCATTGCGTGTTGGCAAGGTGTGCCGGAAGCTGAGTGAGGAAGTAGTGACGCCGTTTATCGCTCGCGAGTCAGTGCCGGGCGATCCATGATTACTTGAAGCCCCTTTGACGAGAGCCTGCCATGAGCGAAGAGATTCTGATCAACATCACCCCGATGGAATCCCGCGTGGCGGTGGTGGAAAACGGTGTTCTTCAGGAGGTCCATGTCGAGCGCACCCAGCGTCGCGGCATCGTCGGCAATATCTACAAGGGCAAGGTGGTGCGGGTACTGCCGGGCATGCAGGCGGCCTTCGTCGATATCGGCCTTGAGCGGGCCGCCTTCATCCATGCTTCGGAAATCTCCCTGCGCGAAGGCACCACGGTGGAAAGCATCAGCGCCCTGGTCCACGAAGGTCAGGCTCTGGTGGTGCAGGTCACCAAGGACCCGATCGGCTCCAAGGGCGCGCGCCTGACTACCCAGCTGTCGATTCCGTCGCGTTACCTCGTTTACATGCCGAAGACCAAGCATGTCGGCATTTCCCTGAAGATCGAAGATGAAGCCGAACGCGAGCGCCTGAAGAAGGTGGTCAGCGACTGCGTGGCCCAGGAAAACATCCAGGATTCCGGCGGCTTCATCCTGCGTACCGCCGCCGAAGGCGCTGGGGCTGACGAGATCCTGATGGACATCCGCTACCTGCGTCGCCTCTGGGACCAGATCGGCGCGCAGATCAAGACCGTCGGTGCACCCACCGAAATCTACGAGGACCTCGGGCTGGCCCTGCGCACCCTGCGTGATCTGGTCAATCCGAAGATCGAGAAGATCCGCATCGACTCCCGGGAAACCTTCCAGAAAACCACGCAGTTCGTCGAAGAGCTGATGCCGGAAATCGCCGATCGCCTGGAGCATTACCCGGGCGAACGGCCGATCTTCGACCTGTATGGCGTCGAGGACGAGATCCAGCGCGCCCTCGAACGCAAGGTGCCGCTCAAGTCTGGCGGTTACCTGGTGGTGGACCCGGCCGAGGCCATGACCACCATCGACGTCAACACCGGGGCGTTCGTCGGCCATCGCAATCTCGAAGAAACCATCTTCAAGACCAATCTCGAGGCGGCCACTGCCATTGCCCGCCAGCTGCGCCTGCGNNCGACTTCATCGACATGGAAGACGAAGAGCATCAGCGCCAGGTCCTGCGCACCCTGGAAAAACAGCTCGAACGCGACCATGCCAAGACCAACATCATCGGCCTGACCGAGCTGGGCCTGGTGCAGATGACCCGCAAGCGCACCCGCGAAAGCCTTGAGCAGGTGCTGTGTGAGCCGTGCATCTGCTGCCAGGGGCGCGGCAAGCTGAAGACGCCGGAAACAGTCTGCTACGAGATATTCAGGGAAATTCTTCGCGAGGCGCGGGCCTACCAGGCCGAAGGGTATAGAGTGCTCGCCAATCAAAAGGTGGTGGACCGCCTGCTGGACGAAGAATCGGGGAACGTCGCCGAACTCGAAGCCTTTATCGGGCGAACCATTCGTTTCCAGGTGGAGTCCATGTATTCCCAGGAACAATACGATGTGGTGCTGCTCTGACCTGCCCTGAATCCTTGATGGTGGCAATCCCTGCATGTCGGGCCATAGTTAGTGGACGACTCGGGGGGCCACAGCAATGGAGCGTCTGATCCGCGTTCTGGCTGCCTTGACCCGCTGGGGCCTGGGCGCCTGCGCATTACTCGCGGTGCTGGTAGCGCTCTACGTCAGCCTGGGGCGCGAGCTGATTCCGTTGGTCGCCGAATACCGTACCGAAGTCGAGGACAAGGTCGAGGCCAGTCTTGGCCTGCCGGTACATATCGGTGCCCTGGAGGGGCGCTGGAGCGGCCTGGCTCCGATTCTCGTGGTGCGCGACGTGCAGGTGGGCGAGGGCGCCTCGGCCCTGCGCCTGGATGCGGTGAAAGTAGTGCCGGACCTGTGGGCCAGCCTGGTCGCGCGCGATGTCCGCCTGGCGCGGGTCGAACTGGGCGGCCTGCAACTCAATCTGCACGAAGACGAAGGCGGCAAGTGGTCGCTCAAGGGCCTGCCGGTGCAGGACGACGACCAGCCGCTGGACGTCGAGCAGGCACTGCGGCGCATGCAGGTGGTGAGCAAAGTCTCGGTGCTCGACAGCCAGATCACCCTCGAACCCTTCGATCACGATCCCATGACCCTGACCTATGTCGGCCTGAGCCTGCAGACCGGCAGCGTGCGCCAGCGCTTGGACGTACGCATGACCCTGCCCGATGGTCAGCCGATGGCGATGAGCCTGAAAAGCCGCATCCGCCCGGCGAAGTGGCGCGATGCCGAAGTCGAGGCCTATGCCAGCCTGCCCCAGAGCGATTGGGCCAAGTGGCTGCCGGCCCGTCTGCTGGGGCAATGGCGGCTTCCCGAACTGCGTGCGGGTGGTGAAGTCTGGCTGGGCTGGGGCCAGGGCCGGGTGCAGAGCGCCACGGTTCGCCTGAACGCCCCGCAGTTGCAGGGCGCCTACGCTGATCGTAAGCCGGTCAAGATCGAAAACCTGGCCTTGAACGCCTGGTTGCGACGGGGCGACGAGGGCTTGAAGCTCACCGTCGATTCACTGGCGATGAACCTGGGCGAAACCCGTTGGGAATCCCATGTGCAGATCAGCCAGTCGACGGCCGGCGAAGAGGGCGAGCTCTGGAGCATCCAGGCCGACCGTCTCGACCTTACCCCGCTGACGCCGGTGATACAGGCGCTCGGTCCACTGCCGCAGAAGGCCATGGCGGTGGTCGATGGCCTCAATGTCACCGGCGGTTTGCGTAATGTCCTGCTCGAAGTGCGCCCCGAGGTCGAGGGCCCACGCATGTTCAGCTTCGCTGCCAACCTCGACCGGGTCGGCTTCGATGCCTATCACGGTGCTCCGGCGGCGGGGAACGTCAGCGGAAGCATCAGCGGCGACCTGGGTCACGGCGAGCTGCGCCTGGATACCGACAAGTTCATGCTGCATCTGGCGCCGATCTTCGCTGACCCGTGGCATTACCTGAAAGCCAACGCCCGCCTGACCTGGACCCTGGACAAGGAGCGCTTCACCCTGATCGCCCCCTATCTGAAGGTGCTAGGCGAGGAAGGCAAGATCGCCGGTGACTTCCTTATCCGCCTGCATCTCGAACCGGGCCATGAAGACTACATGGACCTGCGGGTCGGCCTGGTGGAGGGCGACGGCCGCTACACCGGCAAATACCTGCCGGAGGTGCTCAGCCCCGACGTCGATCACTGGTTGCGCACTGCAATCCTCAAGGGCGCTGTGGATGAAGGCTACTTCCAGTACCAGGGCTCGCTGAATCATGGTGCGCCGGACCATGCCCGCAGCATCACCCTGTTCTTCAAGGTTCGTGACGCGGACCTGGATTTCCAGCCCGGTTGGCCGCAACTGAACAAGGTGGACGGTGATGTCTTCATCGACGACCACGGCGTGCGGATCAAGGCCAGTACCGGCCAGATGCTCAACACCAAAGTCAGCGATGTCCTGGTGGACATTCCTCACGTCCCTGCCGGAGAACACAGCCATCTGCTGGTCGATGGCGATTTCGATGGCACCCTCACCGATGGCGTGAAGATCCTTCAGGAAGCGCCCATCGGCACCGAGTCGACCTTCGCCGGCTGGGAAGGCGACGGCAACCTGAAGGGTTCGCTGAAACTGGACATTCCCCTGGCCCACGGCATGGCACCCAAGGTGGTGGTCGACTTCCGCACCGAGCAGGCGCGGCTGAAGCTGAGCGAGCCGGTGCTCGAATTGAGCCAGCTCAAGGGCGACTTCCGCTTCGACCTGGACCAGGGCCTGAGCGGCAGGAACATCAGCACCGTAGCCTTCGGCAAGCCGGTAACTGCGGAGATCTTCGCCGAAGGTAAGCCGGGCCAGATGCAGACCCGGATCGCCGCCTCGGGCCAGATCGCCCTCAAGTCCCTGACCGACTGGTTGCAGTTCAACCAGCCATTACCGGCGTCCGGCGAGATGCCTTATCAACTGCAGGTGGCGCTGGGGCGTGACAACCAGCTCAGTGTCGAATCCAGCCTCAAGGGCCTGACCGTCGACTTGCCGGCTCCGTTCGGCAAGGCCGCCAACGATACCCGCGCCACTCAGTTCCGCATGAACCTGGGGGGCAACGAGCGGCGTATCGACGCGACCTACGCCGACCTGGCCAGCCTGGCGATGGCCGCACCCGCTGGCAAGACCGAGCAGGTACGGGGTGAGCTGCTGCTGGGTGGTGGCGCTGCCCAATTGCCGTCGAACCAGGGATTGCGCGTTCGTGGCACGCTCGCCGAGGTGAATCTGGATGATTGGCAAAGCAAGGCGGGCAACTACACAGGCAGCGATCCCGGTGGTAGCGCGCGACAGATCCTGCGGGGCGTGGACCTGAGTGTCGGCAAGATCAAGGCTTACAACTTCGAATTGAATCAGGCGGTGGTACGCCTGGATCGCAACAGCGATAACTGGGGATTGCGCCTGGACAGCCAGGAAGTCATCGGCAATGCCCGCATTCCTGACGCCAAGGCCGCGCCCATCGTGGTCGATCTGTCGACTCTACGCCTGCCACCTGCCGATCCGAACAAGGAAGCTGCACCGGATGCACCGGACCCGCTGGCCTCGAGCGATCCACGCAAGGTTCCGGCGGTGAACCTGAATATTGGCAAGCTGTTCCGCGGTGACGACCTGATGGGCAGCCTGTCACTCAAGCTGCGCCCCACCGCCCAGGGCGTGGCGTTCAACGATCTCGACCTGAACCTCAAGGGCCTGGCGATCAATGGCTCCGCTGGCTGGGAGGGTACGCCGGGTACCAGTAGCAGTTGGTACAAGGGCCGCCTGGAAGGCGGCAACCTGGCTGACGTACTCAAGGCCTGGGGCTTCGCGCCGACCGTGACCAGTCGTGATTTCCACATGGACGCCGATGGCCGTTGGCAGGGCTCGCCGGCCTGGGTCAGCCTCAAGCGTTTCTCCGGCAGCATGGATGCGTCGCTGCGCGATGGGCAGATCATCGAAGTCGACGCCAGCGCCCAGGCCCTGCGGGTGTTCGGCCTGCTGAACTTCAACTCCATTGGCCGGCGCCTGCGCCTGGACTTTTCCGACCTTCTGGGCAAAGGCCTGAGCTACGACCGGGTCAAGGGCCTGCTGGTGGCCAGTGAAGGTGTCTACGTGACCCGCGAGCCCATCACCGTTACCGGCCCTTCGAGCAATTTCGAGCTGGAAGGCACCCTGGATCTGGTGCGCGACCGGATAGCCGCCAACCTCATGGTGACCCTGCCCGTGACCAACAACCTNNATCGTCGGTGCGCCCGCGGTCGGTGGGGCGTTGTTCCTGGTAGACAAGCTGCTGGGTGATCGGGTGGCGCGCTACGCCAGCGTCAACTATCGGGTCGAAGGCCCGGTGAAAGAGCCTAAGATTACGTTTGTGAAACCTTTTGATAAATCCAGATAGAGCGTGGCCATGACCTTCGCC
>DQAA01000455.1 GCA_003523465.1 Pseudomonas sp. | reverse complement strand
GCGAAGGGCCGCACAGCGGCCCCCAATGGGGTTACAGATCAGCCAGGGTCGAAACCAGGATCGCCTTGATCGTGTGCATGCGGTTTTCCGCCTGCTCGAAGGCGATGCAGGCCGGCGATTCGAAGACGTCATCGGTCACTTCGATACCGTTGGCCAGGTGCGGATACTGCTCGGCGATCTGCTTGCCGACCTTGGTGTCGGAGTTGTGGAACGCCGGCAGGCAGTGCATGAACTTCGCCCGCGGGTTGCCGGTGGCCTTCATCAGCTCCGCATTGACCTGGTACGGCAGCAGTTGCTGGATGCGTTCGCCCCAGGCTTCCACCGGCTCGCCCATGGACACCCAGACGTCGGTATGCACGAAGTCCACGCCCTTGACCGCGGCTTTCGGGTCTTCGGTGAGGGTGATGCGGGCACCGCTGTCTTCCGCGTATTTCTTGCAGCGCGCGACCAGGTCGTCATGGGGCCACAGGGCCTTCGGCGCGGCGATGCGCACGTCCATGCCGAGCTTGGCGCCGATCAGCAGCAGCGAGTTGCCCATGTTGTTGCGGGCATCACCGAGGTAGGCGTAGCTGATGTCGTGGATCGGTTTGTCGGCGTGCTCACGCATGGTCAGCACGTCGGCGATCATCTGGGTCGGGTGGTATTCGTCGGTCAGGCCGTTGAACACCGGGACGCCGGCGAACTTGGCCAGCTCTTCGACGATTTCCTGCTTGAAGCCGCGGTATTCGATGGCGTCGTACATGCGCCCCAGGACCCGGGCGGTGTCCTTCATGCTTTCCTTGTGGCCGATCTGCGAGGAGTTCGGGTCGATGTAGGTGACGTTGGCGCCCTGGTCATAGGCGGCCACCTCGAAGGCGCAGCGGGTGCGGGTCGAAGTCTTTTCGAAGATCAGGGCAATGTTGTTGCCCTTCAGGTGTTGCTGCTCGGTGCCGGTGTACTTGGCGCGCTTGAGGTCTCGGGACAGGTCGAGCAGGTAGCGCAACTCGCGCTCGGTGTGGTGTTCGAGGCTGAGCAGGTTGCGGTTATGGATGTTGAACGCCATTTGGATTCTCCTTGGATTCGGTGATCGGCTCTGGTCGCGCCGGGTAGGGGCGACCAGAGGGATGGACGTTTAGTAGTCGATTGCGTCGCGGACGATCGGGCAGGTCATGCAGTGGCCGCCGCCACGGCCGCGACCGAGTTCGCCGGCGCTGATGGTGATGACCTCCACGCCCGCCTTGCGCAGCAGGGTGTTGGTGTAGGTGTTGCGGTCGTAGCCGATGACCACGCCGGGCTCCAGGGCCACCACGTTGTTGCCGTCATCCCACTGTTCGCGTTCGGCGGCGAAGCTGTTGCCGCCGGTTTCCACCACGCGCAGGGCCTTGAGCCCGAGGGATTCGGCGACCACGTCGAGGAACGACTTGTTCTCGCGGCGCACGTCCATGCCATACGGCTTGCTGCTGTCGGGACGGATCACGAACGGCACGATCTCTTTCACCACTTCCGGGAAGATCGTCACCAGGTCGCGGTCGCAGAAGCTGAACACGGTGTCCAGGTGCATCGCCGCGCGGGATTTCGGCAGGCCGGCGACCACCACTTTCTCCACCGCGCCCTTGGCGAACAACGATTGCGCCAGCTGGCCGATGGCCTGGCGGGACGAGCGCTCGCCCATGCCGATCAGCACCACGCCATTGCCGATCGGCATGACGTCGCCGCCTTCCAGGGTGGCCTGGCCGTGGTCCTTGTCCGGGTCGCCGTACCAGACTTCGAAGTCGGCGTTGGTGAACTCGGGGTGGAACTTGTAGATGGCGCTGGCCAGCAGGGTTTCCTGGCGTCGCGCCGGCCAGTACATCGGGTTCAGCGTCACGCCGCCGTAGATCCAGCAAGTGGTGTCGCGGGTGAACTGGGTGTTGGGCAGTGGCGGCAGCAGGAAGCTGGAATGGCCCAGGTAGTCGCGGTACATCTTGATCACGCTGGCGCCTTCGCTTTCCGGCAGGTCCTCGCCGGCCACGCCGCCAATCAGGAATTCGGCCAGGTGGCGCGGCTCCAGGCCTTCGAGCCAGCTGCGCACTTCGTTGTTGAGGCCGACGCCGACGGTATCGGCGGTGATCTTGCGATCGAGGATCCACTTCAGCGCTTCGGGGTTCTGCACGGTCTCGGTGAGCAGGTTGTGCATTTCCAGGACTTCGACACCGCGCTCGCGCATCTTGGTGACGAAGTCGAAGTGGTCGCGCTTGGCCTGGTTGACCCAGATGACGTCGTCGAACAGCAGCTCATCGCAGTTGGTGGGGGTCAGGCGCTGGTGCGCCAGGCCCGGGGAGCAAACCATCACTTTGCGCAGTTTGCCCGCCTCGGAATGAACGCCGTACTTAACTTTATCCGTGGACATGATCATTTCCTCCAAAGGTGTGAAATACGGGGGTTACAGCGTAAGGAAGCCGTCATACAGGCCGAAGGCCGCCACCAGGGCACCCAGGACCACAACGGCGAATATCAACTTCTCCACGTTGGTAAAAACAGGTTGGCCGACCTCGCGCTTGGCCTTGGCGAACAGGATCGCGCCGGGGGCATAGAGCAGGGCGGAAAGCAGCAGGTACTTGACCCCGCCGGCGTACAGCAGCCAGATCGCGTAGATCAGGGCGATGCCGCCGATGATCAGGTCTTTCTTGCGTTCGGCCAGGGCGTTCTCGTAGGTCTCGCTACGGAAGGCCAGCAGGAACGCGTAGGCCGCCGACCACAGGTAAGGCACCAGGATCATCGAGGTGGCGAGGTAGATCAGCGACAGGTAGGTACTGGCCGAGAACAGGGTGATGATCAGGAAGATCTGCACCATGGCGTTGGTCAGCCACAGGGCGTTGGCCGGCACATGGTTGGCGTTCTCGCGGCGCAGGAACTCCGGCATGGTGTGGTCCTTGGCCGCGGCGAACATGATCTCCGCGCACAGCAGCACCCACGATAGCAGGGCCCCCAGCAGCGAGATGATCAGGCCGACGCTGATCAGCACCGCACCCCAGTGGCCGACCACGTGTTCGAGCACGGCAGCCATCGACGGGTTCTGCAGCTTGGCCAGTTCAGGCTGGGTCATGATGCCCAGGGACAGCACGTTGACCAGGACCAGGAACAGCAGCACGGTGATGAAACCGATGACGGTGGCCTTGCCCACGTCCGAGCGTTTTTCCGCGCGGGCCGAGAAGATGCTCGCGCCCTCGATGCCGATGAACACCCACACGGTGACCAGCATCATGTTGCGCACTTGGTCCATCACGCTGCCCAGGTCCGGGTTCATGCGGCCCCAGATGTCGGCGGTGAAGATGTCCAGCTTGAAGGCGAACAGGGCGATGAGGACGAACAGCGCCAGCGGCACGACCTTGGCCACGGTGGTGACCAGGTTGATGAAGGCCGCTTCCTTGATCCCGCGCAGGACCAGGAAGTGCACCGCCCACAGCAGCAGCGAGGCACCGATCACCGCCGCCGGGGTGTTGCCCTCGCCGAAGATCGGAAAGAAGTAGCCGAGGGTACTGAACAGCAGGACGAAGTAACCGACGTTGCCGAGCCAGGCACTGATCCAGTAGCCCCAGGCCGACGAGAAGCCCATGTAGTCACCGAAACCGGCCTTGGCGTAGGCATACACCCCGCCATCCAGATCGGGTTTGCGGTTGGCCAGGGTCTGGAAGACGAAGGCCAGGGTGAGCATGCCGACGGCGGTGATGGCCCAGCCGATCAATACCGCGCCGACATCGGCGCTCGCCGCCATGTTCTGCGGCAAGGAAAATATCCCGCCACCAATCATCGAACCAACTACGAGTGCGACCAGCGCACCGAGTCGAAGTTTTCCGGAAGCCTCTGACATGGTTCAGCTCCATTTCAGAAAAGAGAGACTAAAAGGTAAAACGCATGTAATGAGGAGAAGCTGATGCAGGTCAGTTCATTGCTACATTCCATTGTTGATGAATGACTGAACGGCTCGCGAAAGATCAGCGAAATGCTGCGCAAGCCTTGCAAGACGGCACTTTCAGAGAAGGCGAGATTCGTTCTTAAATGTCCGCGAGATTTGAAGCTAGTCCGCTTCCGGTGATAAGCAAGTTTTTCGGGAAAAAAAGCGTATTAGACTTGTCGAAGCGCGATTAGTGCACAAAACTCTGACGGGATTGTGCGGTTATTAGAGTTCTTTGTTATTAAATATAAAGGCTTATAACCTGCGATTTCTACAAGTTAACGAACAGGTTAATTTACTGAAAAACAGCGAATAAAGAGGGGAATCCATGTCCGAGCCTGGTCAGAAACTGCGTCTTGGGGCGCTGATCGCGCTGGTGGTCGGCTCGATGATCGGAGGTGGCATTTTCTCCCTGCCGCAGAACATGGCGGCCCGTGCCGATGTAGGTGCAGTACTGATTGGCTGGAGCATCACCGCCGTCGGCATGCTGGCCCTGGCCTTCGTCTTCCAGAGCCTGGCCAACCGCAAGCCGCAACTGGATTCCGGGGTCTATGCCTACGCCAAGGCGGGGTTCGGCGACTACATGGGCTTCTCGTCGGCCTGGGGTTACTGGATCAGCGCCTGGCTGGGCAACGTCGGTTATTTCGTCCTGCTGTTCAGCACCCTGGGCCTGTACTTCCCGGCGTTCGGCGAAGGCAATACGCCGCTGGCCATCGGCTGCGCCTCGCTGCTGTTGTGGGCCGTGCACTTTCTCGTGCTGCGCGGGATCAAGGAGGCGGCGTTCATCAACCTGGTCACCACGGTGGCCAAGGTGGTGCCGCTGATCCTGTTCATCGTCATTGCCGCGGCGGCATTTCGCATGGACATCTTCACCCGCGATATCTGGGGCCTGGCCAACCCGACCTTCGGCAGCGTGCTGGACCAGGTGCGCAACATGATGCTGGTGACGGTGTTCGTCTTTATCGGTATCGAGGGCGCCAGCGTGTACTCCGGGCGGGCGCAGAATCGTTCGGATGTGGGCAAGGCCACGGTGATCGGTTTTCTCGGGGTGCTCGCCTTGCTGGTGCTGGTCAACGTGCTGTCGCTCGGCGTGATGACCCAGCCGGAGCTGGCGGCGCTGCACAACCCGTCCCTGGCCTCGGTGCTGGAACATATCGTCGGGCCCTGGGGCGCGCTGCTGATCAGCGTCGGCCTGGCGGTATCGCTGCTCGGCGCCTTGTTGTCATGGGCCTTGCTCTGCGCCGAGATTCTCTACGCGACGGCGCGGGACAAGACCATGCCGCGTTTTCTCGCCCATGAAAACGCCAACCACGTGCCGTCCAATGCGTTGTGGCTGACCAACTGCATGATCCAGGCGTTTCTGCTGATCACGCTGTTTTCCGCAGGGACTTACACCAGCCTTATCTACCTGGCGTCGTCGATGATCCTGGTGCCGTACCTGTGGTCGGCGGCCTATGCGGTGTTGCTGGCGCTGCGGGGGGAGACCTACGAGGGCTTCGCCGGGACGCGGCGCAAGGACCTCTGCGTCGGGCTGGTGGCGCTGTTGTATGCGGTGTGGTTGCTGTATGCGGGCGGGCTGAAGTACCTGCTGCTCTCGGCGTTGCTGTATGCGCCGGGAGTGATCCTGTTTGCCAGGGCGAAGCGGGAGCAGGGGAAGCCGTTGTTTACTGGCTGGGAGAAGCTGATTTTTGCGGCGGTCGTGGCCGGTGCCGGCGTGGCGGCGTTCAGCCTGTACAGCGGTGTCCTGACCTTGTAGGGACCCCTGTGGGAGCTGGCTTGC
>DQAA01000456.1:3110-3401 GCA_003523465.1 Pseudomonas sp. | reverse complement strand
TAGAACGCCGTGGCGTGCACCTGCGCCGTCAGCATCTGCTGGCTCAGGTCGCGGTCCTGTGCCTCGACGATGGCGGCCTGCATCAGCGCATCGCCGACCTTCAGGCCGCGCCAGTCCTTGAGCACGGAAACCCGGCCGATCTGCCCGTCCAGCAACAGACGGGCAGTGCCGATGGCGTAGTCGTCCTCCATGGCGAGGAAGTGGATGGCGTCGTTATCGTCCGAATCCCACTCCAGCTCTGGCGGCACACTTTGCTCGGCGATGAACACCGCCTCGCGGATGCGGCGGATG
>DQAA01000456.1:0-3084 GCA_003523465.1 Pseudomonas sp. | reverse complement strand
TGGATCAGCTGGCAGACCAGTTCCAGGCCGTTTTCGTCGCCGAGCCAGTCGCCGAGGTTCTCGGCGTGCAGCGCATCGGCGGAGCAGATCAGCTTCAGCAGTTCGCGCAGGTTGCCCGGCAGCAGGCGGCTCTGGCCGCTGGCGAAGAGCAGCAGGTTGTCGTCCACTTCCGACCAGGCCAGGCGGGCGCTCGGGTTGCGGATGATGATCGCGCCCTGTTCCAGGCTGTCGATCAGGTCCGCTTCGCTCAGTTCTTCACCGCTGACCAGTTCCGGGTAGCGCGGCTCGGTCATGAACTGGCCGAACCAGGTCAGCAGCAGGCGCTCGTCGCCCATGTGCTCGTTGAGCAGGGACTTCAGGCGGCCGAGGGCGTCGTGCTGGATCTGGTACGGGTCGCTGACCGGCTGGGCGTCGGCGTCGCTGTAGCGCTCTTCGTCAGTCAGGAACTGGCTGAGGAAGTCGGTGAAGTGGGTCAGCACTTCGGCGGCGCTCGGTGCGCGGAAGCCGACCGAATAGGTCAGGCAGTTGTCTTCGGCGATGCCGTAGTGGGCCAGGCGCGGCGGCAGGTAGAGCATGTCGCCCGGTTCCAGGACCCATTCGTCGGTCTGTTCGAAGTCGGCGAGGATGCGCAGGTCGGCATGTTGCAGCAGCGGGCTGTCGCTGTTGCACATCTGTCCGACTTTCCAGTTGCGCTTGCCCTGGCCCTGGAGCAGGAACACATCGTAGTTGTCGAAGTGCGGGCCGACGCTGCCGCCAGGGGTGGCGAAGCTGATCATCACGTCGTCGATGCGCCAGCTCGGCAGGAAGCGGAAGTGCTCCAGCAGTTCGCTGACTTCCGGGACGAACTGGTCGACGGATTGCACCAGCAGGGTCCAGTCGCGCTCAGGCAGGGCACCGAAGGTTTCTTCGGTGAACGGACCGCGGCGCAGTTCCCATGGGGTTTCGCCGTGCTCGAGAACCAGGCGCGACTCGACTTCTTCTTCCAGGGCGAGGCCGGCCAGTTCGTCGGCATCGATAGGGCTTTCGAAGTCAGTGAAGGCCTGACGGACCAGCAACGGTTTTTTCTGCCAGTAGTCGCGCATGAACTGGCGCGCAGTCAAACCGCCGAGAAGTTGCAGTGGGATATCAGGATTCATGATTAACCTATTGAAAAAAGACAATTTTCTTTCAGGAATAAAAACGCCCGGCTCGGCCGGGCGTTAAAACGCGGGTCGTGGATCAGACGCGCTTGGCTTGTTCCGCTGCATTACCGATGTAGTTGGCTGGGGTCAGCTTCTTCAGCTCTTCGCGAGCGTCGGCAGGCATGTCCAGGCCGTCGATGAAAGTCTGCAGCGCTTCGGGGCTAATGCCCTTGCCACGAGTCAGCTCCTTGAGCTTCTCGTAGGGGTTTTCGATGTTGTAGCGGCGCATCACGGTCTGGATCGGCTCGGCCAGGACTTCCCAGCAGGCGTCCAGGTCGGCGGCGATGCGGGTGGTGTTGATTTCCAGCTTGCCGATGCCTTTAAGGCTGGCTTCGTAGGCGATGACGCTGTGGGCGAAGCCGACACCGAGGTTGCGCAGCACGGTGGAGTCGGTCAGGTCGCGCTGCCAGCGGGAAACTGGCAGTTTGCTGGCCAGGTGCTGGAACAGGGCGTTGGCGATGCCCAAGTTGCCTTCGGAGTTCTCGAAGTCGATCGGGTTGACCTTGTGCGGCATGGTNNCCGGCGATGGTCTTCTGCTTGAAGTAGCCCAGCGAAATGTAACCCCAGACGTCACGGTCGAAGTCGATGAGGATGGTGTTGAAGCGGGCGATGGCGTCGAACAGCTCGGCGATGTAGTCGTGCGGTTCGATCTGGGTGGTGTACGGGTTGAACACCAGGCCCAGCTCGTCTTCGATGAAGGCGCGGGCGTTGGCTTCCCAGTCGATCTGCGGATAGGCCGAGAGGTGGGCGTTGTAGTTGCCCACGGCACCGTTGATCTTGCCCAGCAGCGGAACAGCGGCAACCTGGGCGATCTGGCGCTCCAGGCGGTAGACGACGTTGGCCAGTTCCTTGCCCAGGGTGGTCGGCGAGGCCGGTTGACCGTGGGTGCGCGACAGCATCGGTACTTCGGCGAAACGGTGGGCCAGTTCACGGATCGACTGGGCGATCTGGCGCATCAGCGGCAGCAGCACGGTGTCGCGGCCTTCGCGCAGCATCAGGGCGTGGGACAGGTTGTTGATGTCCTCGCTGGTGCAGGCGAAGTGGATGAATTCACTGACCGTGGCGAGTTCAGGCAGCTTGGCGGCCTGCTCCTTGAGCAGGTACTCGATGGCCTTGACGTCGTGGTTGGTGGTGCGCTCGATTTCCTTGACGCGCTCGGCGTGCTCGAGGGCGAACTCATTGGCCAGGCCGTCGAGCAGGGCGTTGGCTTCGGCGGAGAAGGCCGGGACTTCGGCGATCTGCGGGTGGGAAGCCAGGCGCTGCAGCCAGCGGACTTCGACCAGGGCGCGGAAACGGATCAGGCCGTATTCGCTGAAAATGGGGCGCAAGGCCTGGGTTTTGCCGGCGTAGCGGCCGTCTACAGGGGAAACCGCAGTGAGCGAGGAGAGCTGCATGGGGTGTTCTCGGACAGTCAGGCTTTTAAGAGGGCGCATATCATACACAAAAAATGCGCCCGGGTCGGGTGGCTGACAAAAGGTAATGTCAGCCGCGAAGCATCGGATAGAGCTCGCGGAGCAATTTGCGGCGGCTGAACACCAGTTGCCAGCGATGCCCGCCGAGCTGGCGCCAGAGGCGTGCGGCACGGATGCCGGCCAGCAGCAGGGCGCGGATCTTCGAGGCGTTGTTGGTTTGCTGCAGGTGGCGCATGTCGCCGTGGACCTGGATGCGCTGGCGCAGAGTGCTCAACGTATCCTGGTACAGCGCGCCGCTCGAGGCGATGACGTTTTCGTGAACCAGGCCGAAATGGTCGGCCTGGGACTGGATCTGCGGCAACCGGTTGCCGATGGTTTCCAGCATGTCGCCGCGCTTGGCCAGTTGACGTTCCAGCCCGAGCATCGACAGGGCATAGCGCAGTGGTTCGCGCTGCAGGCTGCCAGGGTCGCGCTCCAGGGCGCTGGCGAGG
>DQAA01000632.1 GCA_003523465.1 Pseudomonas sp. | reverse complement strand
CTCAAAAAGGCCGCGGGCCGGGCGCCCGCCGAAAAATAGCCGGGAATTGTACCTGATGCCGAAAGGTTATGGGAGATTCCATTCGCCGCCCGTCCCCGGGCCACGACGACCGCCCGCTTTGCACGGGCGGCCGCTGAACCGCCGATCACACGCCGTTCGCCGCGCGAACACCTCGTGTGTATCGACTCAGTAACCCTGGTCCTCGAGCCTGAAGACGAATTTCGATCCGGATGCGGCGCCCAGTTGAACTTTCATGATGGGAACGAAGATCCCGGTGACCTGGAGAAAGTCGTTCTGGATGTAGCGCGCTCCGACCAGCCCCGAGTCGGCCTGGTAGAAAAAGGCCTCGATGGGCAACTGGGTAGGAATGTCGGGTGGCCAGGCACCGATGATCAGCTCGTTGTGCGCGGTGGCCCAAGTCTGACCCTGGCGTACGTCGGTATTGAGCTGGACCTCCGCCGGCGTGTCCATGAAGGTGCAACTTTGTCCTGGGCTGGAACCATACTTCGAACGCCAGGCTGCAACCGTGGTGATGTTTTCCGACGCACAGGTAGCCCGGCAACTGTTGGGGATGCCACTGGTGCCGGCATTGGCCGGGTACAGGCAACGGAACCTGACCTGGTGCCCCATGGGACGACCGAGTTCGTGGAAGATCAGCCCCTCGGTCCCGACCACATTGAGGGTGCCGATGTCCTTGCGCACCACGGAGAACGACACGCCGTCGCGAGAATTCGAGTTATCGCTGGGATTCCAGGATTTGAAATCACCATAGCCGGTTGCGCGAATGATCACGCCGTTGCAGTGCAGCGCGGACTTGCCGTCGCGACAGGTCGACGCCGTATCGTCGAAGCGCGCGTTGAGCCGCGACGCCACCTGGTAGCCGTTGTACATCTGTTCGCGCTTGTCGAAACCGAAGCGCTGCCCGCTGCCGCCATCCGAAGCCAGGCGCAGCACCGGCAGCCACTCGCCCGTAGCCTCGAACCAGGTGCGCTGATCACGCAGCGCAGCCTTCAGGCCTGCCACCGTACGACGATGAACCAGCGCCTGCACCGGCAACGCTGTCGGCGGCGTTGCCCCCCAGTTGCGGACCAGCAGTTCCGGCGGGCGACTCATGCCGTCGTCGCCCTGCAACTGGTAGTCCTTGTTCTGGCCGATGGCGGTAAAGCGGTCGGCGAACACATAGCCGTTGTCCATCTGCGGACCATTCGGCAGCACATCACGGCGCAGATAATCGAAGCGCTCGGCACCGCGGGCGATCGCATCAGGCCCATGACTCCAGAACGGCAGCGGGTCACCGGGCAGCACCTGCTTGAACATCACGCCGCTGCAGTAATAAGCCGCGTGGTTGCCCACGCATTGCGCCGGGGTGCTGTCGTAGGCCTGGTTCAGTTGTTCCGCCATTTGCGGCCCGTTCAGGGCCACGGCGGGCAAGCCGCCGAGGCCGAGCGCCAGGCAAAGGAGTAGCGTGCCGCTCAAGCGCAGCAAGAATCTGGTCATTTCATTTACCTCCCGGACACCCGCTCCTCAGCCAGGGACGAGCGCCCGCGATTCTGAGAAGTGTCTAACCGCGCAGTACGCCCACCACCTGCAGGAGGCTGGTGGTGTCACTGGACTCGGTATCACCGCTGTTGAGGTCGAAGGTGTATGCCGTGCCGGCCCCGAGGAATGCGCCCCACACCGGGTAATCCGGCAGGTTCAGGTAGAAGCCGATCGGCAACGGGTAGAACTGCTTCAAACGGGAAAAATCGCCCGTGGTGGGCAGGGTCAGGCCGACCTGGTTGCACAGCGCCTCAGCCCCGGACCAGTCCGCAGCATTGCTCAGCACATGGAATTCACGGATACCCTTGACCGTCAGCGTGTAGCTGGCCGGCCCGGAGGGGGCGCCAGACGCGGTGATACTGGCCTGACCATTGCCCAGGGCCGTGACGACCCCGAGGTTATCGACCCGCGCCACTTTTTCATCGCTGCTGCTGTAGCCGGTCGCTCCGGGCAAGGCCCGCTGCATCCGGGTAAAGGCCGGCAGTTGCTCAGGCGGGCGCGCTTCGGAGTGGGTGTAGGCCACCATATAGTTGTGCTCGGCCAGATCGAACTCGACCGCGCCGGAGAACCCCTGGCCCAGCTTGAATTCAAGGGGATGGGACGTGCCGATATCGGTGATGCGGTAGTCCAGGACCACATCCTTGTCGGTATTGGCCATCAGCACCGCCTTTGGAATAGGCAAGCTGATGGGCAGGCCGTGAGGGCCGATCGGCCACTCCTGCTCATCCAGCACCGTGCCCTTGTCATCGCGCAGGGACAACGTCAGGGTTTCCCCGTTCCACGCGGGAAGTACCTCGAGAATGCTGGCCATCGCGCCACTTTCCGGCACGCTTTCCGGGTCCAGCTGACCATTGACGACACCCGCGAGGATCGGCGCCGACAATTCAAATCTGATCGAACTCATGATGTTCGTCCTCCTGCCTTCCCTGCCGCCGCACCGACGGCCGGGAAAGCTCGCTCACTGTTGGGCGCCGGCAACCCCGGTTGCCGGCGGGGCTTTAGCGGTTGCCATCGGTGACGTAATGGCCATGGGTCACCTTGCCGCGAAGGTCCCCCTGGACCGGGTC
>DQAA01000337.1 GCA_003523465.1 Pseudomonas sp. | reverse complement strand
CGCCGCTGGCCTATCTCAACCTGCTCGGCTACGAAACCCTGCACGACCATGTCGGTGTCCGCCAGCCGGTGACCATTGCCCGTACCGGTCCGGCCATGGCTCGGGATATCGTGCTGCTGATCGACGAAAGCGTGTCCGGCAACTACCTCGATCTCAACACCGCCCAGGGCGTCCCGACGCCCCTGACCCAGGCACAGCCGGGGCTGGAGATCTTCAACTTCGGCTATGCCGCGTCCATCGCCAACTGCAGCGCCGACACCAATGTCACCTTGCGCTACGGCGGCACCCGCGCCGACTACCTGCGGATCAACTCGACGCAGCCGTCGATCTGGCAGTACGCCCGCCAGGCCGGGTTGCAAACGGTCTACATCGACGCCCAGCGCACCGGCGGCCACTTGCAGAACCTCATGACCGAAACGGAAAAGCGCGACATCGACCGCTTCATCCAGTTCGACGACACCCCGGTGCAGCAGCGCGACATGGCGGTGGAGGCCAAGCTGGTGGAACTGCTGGGCGATGGCCGGCCGCAACTGATCCTGGTCAACAAGGTTGGCGCGCACTTCCCGGTGCACGACAAATACCCCGACGACTTCATGCTCTGGCGCCCGGCCTTGCCGCGAGGGCACTACGCCGATATCGCCGACACCGGCAAGCGCGACGGCTTCTCCGGCAGCCCGCAGGACTGGGTGCTGTACCGCAACGCCTACCGCAACACCCTGGCGTGGAACGTCGGTGAATTCTTCAAGCGCCTGTTCGCCCAGGCCGACCTCAGCCAGGCCGTGGTGATCTACACCTCCGACCACGGGCAGGACCTGCACGAGCGGGGCAATCCGGGGTTGAACACCCACTGCGACAGCGACCCGGTGATGGAGGAGGGGCTGGTGCCGCTGGTGGTGATTCAGGGCGAGGGGGTCAAGGCGCCGGACTGGGCGGCGCATCTGGAGCAGAACCGTGATCGCTCCAGCCACTACAACCTGTTCCCGACGTTGTTGCAGTTGCTGGGCTATGACCCGGCGGGGGTGCAGGCGCTGTATGGGCGGCCGTTGAGCGTGGCGACGGAGGACGAGTTCAGTTTCAACACCCGGTTCAATGCACGGCTGGGGGCGAGTCCGGTGTTCAAGCGGATCGAGTTGGGGGAGGTGGTGGTGCCGGAAGGGGCGAAGGTGGCGGGGCAGCCTTGATGAAGGGGAGTGACAGGCACACAGGTTTCCGCTCTTGTGCTCTCTACATGTGCTCGTACTAACGGGTTGGAACAATAACTAATGTAGGAAACTTCCCAAACTAAAGCTGAATATTCCTGCCGTTGTTCTCGGGGGTCGAAACAGTGGGTCGGATAATTTACTGTGCGCGCCTTATACACAGTTCGGATGTCTTATTAATCAATAAGGTATGACTTCCTTGTTGTTTCAAATTAATTCACGAGCTGCGCCATCTGGATGTTTCACTCCTGAGCACGATAGCCGTGAAGTTAATCGCCGGCGTTCCTCAAGAATGAATCCATTGGACTCCTGCCCCCCGAGCGAAGGATTACTCATGAACTTCGACACAAACTTCAATTTCGCCCTCAGCGTCGAAAACATCACCTATGCGAGCGATCCGGTTCCCGTCGAAACCTGCAAGGCCTGCCAGCGCAGCGGCCTGCCGATCCTGCCGCTGCGCGCCGCCTATGCCCCGGAGCCTTGGCAGACCCAGACCAGGCATGTTTCCGGCGAGCCCGAGGTCAAGGCCGTGCATATGCGTCTCGAGCAGCCGCGTATCCTGCGCCAGGGCTTTCTCTATGTGATGCTCGACCAGAAGGAATGGCAGGTCTACCAGGTCACTCCCGAAGGCGCGTTGCGTCAGTGCCCCCCGTGCCAGGTACCCCGTGAACAGCCGCAGCCTCTTAGCCAGGTCTGCATCGCCCAGGACCACGACATTCCGGCGTCCTTTCTCAATATTGATACCGACAAATACACCACGGCCTGGCTCGCCTTCGCCAACGATCCCTGGCCGAAGACGGTGCTGGACGCTTACTTGCGCGGTGGCGTGGTCGATGGCGTGAACCTGGACGACCGCTTCTACAAGCTTGACCTCAAGACCGCCCGCGACGACCCCGCCAGCGTCGGCATCGCCATGACCGAAACCGACCTGCAGATGCATCAGGTCCTTGAATATGCCCAGCCCATGGCCGGTGACTTCCGCAGCGTGCACGGTTTCTACCCGCGCAATCACCGGTTGCGTGCCCTGGCCGCGCATGTACGCACGGTGACCCAGAAATACGAACTGCCCAAGGGCGTGCTTGCCCTTGTCCTGCCTGATCCCATCGGTGTGGTCCAGGAGCTGAATGCGCAGCGGATGGCGCGGTGTCAGTCCATGCAGCAATGGATTGCCGAACCGCAACGCTGCTTCGAACACTTCACCTCCCAGACGTTGCTCGGTATTCGTCAGTTCCAGGTCAGAAAAGCGCATGCCCGTGCGATCGAGGAGGCCAAGGCAGCGGTCAAGCACCGGGAGAACGACAACGCTATCCGCGAAAAGCCCCACGGGTCCGGTTACCCGACCTACATGGGGCCCCTGCCGGCCCTCGATCTGGAGCAAGAGAAGGAGCGCCGGACCACCGAGGCCGTGACCGATGCCCGTGAACGGCTCGGCAAGCGCTACGACGAAAAGGCCCGCAAGACTTTCCAGGACAAATACGACAAGAC